>JALWHQ010000137.1 GCA_026983525.1 Anaerolineae bacterium
GTTCGGGGGTCGGGGAAGGTGTTGGGGACGGTGTTGCCGTAGGGACAGGGGTGTTGGTTGGCACAGGTGTGGGCGTTGAGGTAGGCGAGGCAGGCGGGGTTGCGCTCGCAGGCGAACGCCGCCCCCAATCGGGGTCGGCCGCGTAGTCGGTCACCAGAGGCCACACCACGTTGGGGTGCTGCCGGTCCAGAATCCACAGTTCGGAGGAGGTACCCATCACCCGCTCGAAGACGATGTAGTTGCCGTCGGGGGAGACCGAGAGTCCCTGGACCGTCTCGTAGTTCAGGGCCAGGAGGCGCTTGGGGGCGCCGTTGGGCACGAACTCGTAAATCGACCCGTCGGACAGGGAGTACACGAAGGACGAGCCGTCGGGCAACCAGGCCTGCTCCTCGGTAACCGCGCCCAGGTAATCGGAGTCCCGCACCAGGGTTCTGGATGTCGTCCCGCCTACCTGGGTGAGGTGAATTCCCAAGGTGCCGTTGCTCTCGCCCTGAAATAGAATCTCATTGCTGGTAGGCGACCAGTCCAGGTCCTTGCCCACCAGTCCCACGTTCGTGTTGAAGAGGGGCCGGCCGAGGAATTCCCCACTGGCATACGCTCGTCGGGCCATATACGCGCCCGAAAAGCCGACCTCGGTGCCACTCGCATTCCAGGTTGGGCTCGAAGCCTCGAACTTGTTGCAGTCCCCATCGAACGTGATGGTGCCGATGTCGATGACCTGGCCGGGCCGGACGTCAATGGAGGTTCCCACCTCCCACTCCACGCCCGTGGCACAGGAGCCACTGCCCCAGGTAATGATGAGAGGCTGGTTAACGCCTGGGCCCAAATCGGCCACGTTGTAGATAGTAAAGGTGGTGGTCGCGCCGCGGCCGCCCGGATGATGGCCAACAGGCGCTTTGGCTCCCATGACGTAAAGGTTCATCGCCGTGACCGGGCCGTAGTCGTTGTACAGGCGGCCTGTCACCGCGCCGTACGGGTAGCCGCTCTGCACCTGGCTCATCGCCGGTGGGTTGGTTATGCGCCGGAGCCCGCTCCCGTCGGGGCGCACCGCGTAAATGTCGGTCAGGTAGGGGGACGCGGCCATTTCGTGGCCGCTGGCGAAGGCGATTTCCGAGCCGTCCGGGCGCCAGGCCGGCGACCACAGGCTCACGGCTGTGCTGCTTGGATACGTGAACACCCGGGTACGATCCGTCCCGTCCGGCCGAATCCACTCCACCGTGTAGCGCCCGGTAGATCGGTCCCGACTGACGAACGCGATGGCCCCTTCCAAAGCGGGCTGAAAGCGATACCCCTCGATGTAGAGGGAGATGTCATCCAGCAGAAGGTAGGAACCGTCGTCCGTGGATCGTTCATACCCGATGACCATGCGCACCCGTTCTCCGTTGGCATAGGCGGTGTTGAACGCCTGCAACAAGGAAGCGGGCAAGTTGGTCGTGTCGTTTACCCACCCGGTGTCGCTGGCATACCACGGCGAGGTGAACGTTTGGTTTCCCAACACCCGGCCTGTGTCCGTCTCAAACTGCACCCGAATGCGGGCCTGCCCTGTGTCCGGCACGATGCGGAACCTGAAGGAAAGGCGGGCGACGTCTGTGCGTTTGGGAATGTGGATTTCCTGCCAGATGAACAGGTACGGTTTGAACGAAAGGGAAAAGGGAGGCTGGAGGCGAAGCACGGGGTTCCCCCCCGCGGAAACGACCTTGACGGGATCCCCGGGCGCAGTCTTAAACCACCAGCCATAAGGGAACGCGGCAATGGAATTGTAATAATCAAAGCTCCCATTGCGGACGAACTCCCCGCGCACGAACACGTCCCTGCCGGCTTGGGCGAAAGCCCAACGGCTGCTTCCTGTGGTGACGCTGACCATGAAAACGACGACAACTATTGCGATCAGGGGAAATCGCGAGAAGCGCACCGTCTCTCCTTTCAGCAGATGCTCGCTCTCTGCACCGCTGGGTGTATGAGTGGAGACTATAGACGACCAATGGCTCGCGATACACGCGCCACGTTGCCTATGCTCATGCTTCTATCATAGCGACCAGGTATCTCTCCGTTATCTCAATTCGTCGTGCAAATGATGAAAATGGGGTGATCATGAGGAAAATGTAGGAAGAAAAAATCATTACGGAGGACGTCCTGGGGACGGCCAGGTGGCCGTCCCCAAGCTTTTCTTACGGATAGATCTCCCCAGCAAACCAGGTACTGGCCGGGATCCATCCATTGCCGCCACCGCCCCAGCCCTGATTGACGTAGAACAGGCGTTGGTACTCTGTCCATCGGAAGAAGAGAAAATCGGCCTGCCGATACCGGTAGGCATACTTGTATGCCAGCGGGTAATGGGAAAAGAACCCGGTGCCGATAACGGCCGGGGTGTGCCGGATGACGATGGAGTTGGCCGCGAAACGGCGCAACGCGTCCATGTGAATACCGATTGGATTCCATGCCGCGCGCAGACGCGTGCCTGTCCTCCCTTGGAGATATTGCACCGCCCCCGGCATCTGCCACGGTGGGGTCGGTGCGGCCCGGAGGGAAAGAACAGAACTGTACACACACCATGTACCAATAGCCTCGCGAATTTCCCATGTCATGTTCTTTACTCCAGATGACATGTGACGCGGGGCTACCGCATCCCTTCCCCGTCCTCCGTTCTCACGATAAAGTCCCCACCGTGGCTGCCAATACGAGTTCCCGATTGCGGCCTGGTAGTCGGCCCAGCCGAAGAGCATGGCCCAAGCTGTACCCCCACACCCACTTGGACAGGGGGTCGTATTCGGGGATTCAAGAGGGAACAACTGGCGGTAGAGGCGCTGGTCCGCATCGGTGCCTGCGGAATAGACATACCAACGAGACCAAGCGCTTGTAGCGCGAGCGCGATAGGTTGGCTCATCGGACTCGGGTGTAGTGACCAAGGTGGCGCTATCGGCCACGATAGGCACGAACAAGGTCGTGGCTGGAGCCGCTACCCGGAAGCGCACAGTCTCTGTGGTCTCATCGGTATACCAAATCTGTACGGAGAAAGGCACCTCCTGACCGGGCCGTTCATCCAGCACGGTGATCTCGAGAACGGGGGGCAGGAAGTCGCGGTAGCGCAACCGCGCGTCGACAAGGGAAGCACCTTCACCATTCAATGTGTAGCCTCCAATTTCGCGCAACAGGGCCAGAGGGTACATGTCCCCCTTTCGCAGTACCTCACCTTCACGCGCGCGGGCTTCCTCCACCTGCCAGACTTTGGTTGCCTCGCGGCGCAACGCCTCTGTGAACAGCGCGTAAGAATCTACGTACTCGCTCTTCAGATTCTCCCACGATTCCCATCCCGTGAGTTGCAGTGATGGAGGCGGACTTGGGCCAAAGGTTCGCAATTCACCGTCCACACTCGCTGCTTGCCCGTCATCGGGCACGGCTTGGGTGGGGCGCCACTCCGCGCCGGAGAATTGCATCGGCGTATCGAGCCAAGCAGGGTCAGCACCCTCAACTTTAATCAAGGGTCCTCCCAGGGTCGTCAACAACGTGCCGCCTTCATCCTCCGCGGCGTAGGCCAACGCATCCAGTTTGTAGAAACGGATGTCACCACCGGTTCCCCGACGTAAGAGCCCTGCCTTTTCCAGCATCTGGTCGGTAATGGTTGCACCTACGAAATTCCAATGGGGGACCGGGTAATCATGGGGGCCTGTGGAGAGGATGATGAAACCGGCCGGCATGTCATCCGGCGGAATTACAACCTGAAACTCATAATAAGCAGGAGTGTCCATGTCGGGTCGGTAGAGTGCGCGCACCCGCGAGCCCAGACGGGCATTCTCCCAGCCAGGAGCCATGTCTGTTCCTCGCACTTCTTCCAACAACTGGGCCGCTCGACGCCACATGTCGTCCGGCATCTCTTCCAAAGGAATGTCCGAGGGCAGTGATGACGAGGGGATAGGCGTCGATGTAGGGGTTAGCGTTGGTGTTGGGGTTGGGGTAAGTGTGGGGATTCGTGTAACAGAAAAGGTTGGGGTGTGAGTCGGTGTAGGAGTCGACGTGCCCCCACCATCCGTCATAACATGGTGATTTACCCGGTAGCGGCACACCGCGTCGGGCTCCGCGGGTGGGTTCTCGTACTCCACTTGCAAGTAGTAAATCCCGTCCCACTGCAATGTCGCTGTAATCAGGGTAGTCGTGTTGGATTCCAGGGGCTGTGAAACGAGCGGATTCAAGTCACCATCCAGAATACCAACCATAGCCCCATTACACCCCTCATCGAATGGGTCAAGACCAATCTCCCAGAATCCGGCATCACCAGGCGCTATCCGACCTCGGGGAACGATAATGCTGTAAAAGTCGACATCATTCCCGTTAATCCAGGCTTCGAACTGGGGCACATTATCGATGGCAGTGGCCAGGTCTGCCGTGTCATTGGGCTCGAAAGGATCGGGGCACGGTACGTTCTGCGGACCCGTTTCTACCCAGAGGGTGTAAGTGATGGGAAGTTCTGTTTCCAACCCCAAGTGCAGAATGTACTCGCCCGCTTCCAAGGTCCCCAGACAATAGGTTTGCTCGAAGTCGGTGAGCCAAGTCGTAACCATGACGGTCTCGTCCGCGCGTAAAGCCCGAAAGCGTAATCCCTCCAGGGTGGAACCCGAGGAGAGGCTAAGGGTGACGCCCTGCCGCGCATTCACACTAAAGATGTAGAAGTCGTCAAGATCGAGACCGCCTTCGGTAGGCCCAATGTTCGCTTCCACATAGAGGATGTTCCCAGGCAAATCGCCGATGTACGCTGCCTCTACAAAAGTATCGTTCGGCTCCCAGGTGTCGGGGGGTGGAAGGGGCTGGGCAAGCGCAGACCGTGGCACCGCACCGGAAGTGCCATACGGAAAAAGCACGGCTAAAATCACGGTGACCACGAAAACTACTATGAGAAAGGGAACGTATTTGGATTTCATAGTGCTGTTCCTCCTTGCACGAGTACACAATACGTGATACGTGAGATCACAGCGGGTACAGGGCCGGGATATCGTGGTCAAGAGGAGGCCTCGGATTCCTTTAGGGCGGCAAGGTCACGGCGAATGGTGCCTACGCTTACCTCAAGCACTTCGGCCAATATTTTATGCGAAGCGCGCACGCCTTGCGCTTCAGCCTCGCGCAGAAGCCGACGTAACCGATGGTGCCGCAATCCTATGGTTCCCCGCTCTGCTTCCACCAACGCATCCTCGTCCCCTGCATCAACTGTCCAAATGATTTCTCTATGTCCCCTCCCGGTGCGCAGAGGCAAGGTAATGCGCAACCGTACCACAGGGCGAGGGGCACGGGTCATCCACGCTTCTACAATGTGTCTATGAGAAAGTGGACGGTTGAGGAACGATTCGCGCCACTGTGCGGGCAAATCCAGAGATTGAGCACGTATCGCCTGATAAGCACGAGCCATCATAACACGGCTTTCGGCCGCGTCCCATCCTCTGACCGCATTCGCCAACGCGTACCATGAAATTGCCAGATACTCGTCGGTTGCTCTCGTTTCCAGGTAGTGACTTGCAAGCCGAACATGAGAACGTGCCTCCCCCTCTTTCCCCTGTAAAGAAAACGCATGCGCCAATAAAGCGCGCACGATAGCTTGCCACATAGGGGAGAGATCTTCCACACGAACAAGGTGAAGAACCTCTTCGGCACGATCGCCTTCTCCCTGCAGCAAATAAGAACGAGCCAGTTCGATTGCAGCCGTTGTCACCTGCCGGTATAGGGCCAACTGCGTAAGGTGTTCCAAGGCTTGACGCCCCAAATCAATGGCTCGCTCCAAATTACCCTCCTCACGGGCCAGAATTCCCAGGTTGCGCAAGGCCGAGGCAACCCCTGACGCGTACGATATATCCTTTGCCATCTCCTGAACCTGGTGCAACGTTGATGCTGCTTCCTCAAAACAACCGCACAGGGTATAGAGATTGCCCAACAATAGCATGGAAAGCACCTGAACCGTGGAACTTCCCACTTCACGAGCAGCATCCAGAGCCACTTGGGATTGTCGTATTGCCTCCCCAATACGCCCAGCCGTCAATGCCGTAACAGCCAAATTGTGCAGTGTCATCACTCGGTTTGAGGAATCCCCCAGGCGCTCGGCAATGTGTAGGGCCTGTGTGTAAACTTCTTGAGCCTGATACGTCTCTCTTCGGTCCAGAGCCAAAACTCCCAGCGCGTTCAATGCAGCCCCCTGCAAGTACAAGTCTTCAGCCTGCTGTGCAATCTCCACCACACGACGGTACGCGCTTCGTGCTGTTTCCTCTTCCCCTTGTTCCATGGCTATAACAGCCAACTTATAGGTGGCCAAGGCTTTGCCCGCATCCGAATTGGCACGCTCATAGAGGGCATAACTGTCTTCTGCGCTTGCGCGCGCGGCCTCCAGGTCACCACGACGCAAGTGCACATCGGAGATAAGAGACAAGACCCGAG
>JALWHQ010000138.1 GCA_026983525.1 Anaerolineae bacterium
GACGATAGGTGTCGCTCATGGTCATCCTCCTGGCCTTGGTGTTTGTCTATGCACCAGAAGGATACCATGAGCGATGTCTTTATGTTATACCCAATTCATAGAACAAATTTTCTGTACGGTAGTGAGTGCGTAGTAGGGGATCGACAAAATAGATGCGTGCGTTTCCCGGCTTCGACAATGTAGAACGTAGCGTGCCCGTGCCCGAACAGTTCTTTACCGACGTCATGCCCCTCATCGAAGACCGGGCCGAATTGCTCGTTACCCTGTACGCCTTCTGGCTGGAACACAAAACCGAGGGGCAACACCCCTTCTTCCGTCGGGAGGACATCGAGCGGGACAAGCGCCTGTTCCGTGCCCTGGCAGACGCCGAGCGCTCCGCGGAAGAAGCGCTGGACGACGGCCTCATTCTGGCCGTGTCACGGGGCACACTGCTGTTCGTGCGGGGCAAGGCCACGCCCGAGAGCGACGAGGATGAGTGGTTCTGCCTGAACACGCCGACCAACCGGGAGCGGGTGGCCGCGTTGCGGGAGGGTGTGCGGACACACCTGGGCGCCTGGGCCATCGGCGTGGGGCAAGATGCGCCCACTCTGCGCCCGGTACGTCCCAACATCTTCGTCCTCTACGAACAGAACATCGGCACGCTGCAGCCCCTCATTGCCGACGAACTCCGCGAGGCGGAAAAGGAATACCCGCCCGACTGGATCGAGGAGGCCTTTGCCATTGCCGCCCGGCGCAACGTGCGCAACTGGGCCTACGTGCGGGCCATCCTGGAACGGTGGGCCAGCGAGGGACGCGACCATGAAGAAGATTGGCGATGAAGTTCGCCGCATTCTCGAGGACTTAGAACCCCCGGCGGGTACGGCACCAGGCCCTGAGCCGGCCGAAGAGGAAGAGGTGTGCCCCATCTGCAAGGGCGTGGGATTTTATGTGCTGGATGTGCCCGTGGATCATCCCGACTTTGGCCGGGCCATCCCCTGCGTGTGCCAGCGTGAGGACTGGGAACGGCGACGCCTCCAACGGTTGCAACGGCTCAGCCCACTGGAAAGCCTGCGGGACAAAACGTTCGACACCTTCTCCCTGCGTGAGGGGGAAATCAGCCCGGCAGAGGTGGAGAGCCTGCGCAAGGCGCTCGCTGCGTGCATGGAATTCGCGGCCGATCCCCGGGGATGGCTTCTCCTCATTGGGGGATTGGGCTGCGGTAAGACGCACCTGGCCGCGGCCATCGCCAACGCGCGACTGGCCCAGGGGGAACCTGCGCTCTTCATCGTTGTTCCCGACCTGCTCGACCACCTGCGGGCCACCTTTCACCCCGGGAGCGGCGTCTCCTATGACGAGCGTTTCGAGGAGATCCGCGGCGCGCCCCTCCTCATTCTCGATGACCTGGGCGCGGAAAGCAGCACGTCCTGGGCTCAGGAAAAACTCTACCAAATCGTCAACTACCGCTACAACGCGCGACTGCCCACCGTCTTCACCACCAACGTCCCCCTGGAAGAAATCGAGCCGCGCATTCGCAGCCGCCTGCTCGACCACACCCTGACCACCATCTGCCGTATCAATGCCCCCGATTTCCGGGTGCGCATCGCGCTGGAGGAAGGCCCTGAACTGAACGCTCTTCCCTTCCTTCAGGACAAGACCTTTGCCACCTGGGACGATCGGCGGGATACCCTGGCGCGAGTCCAATTCGAGAACCTGGAGATGGTGTACAACGCGGCCAGAGCGTACGCGGAAGCGCCCCACAACTGGTTCGTGCTGGTGGGGGACTACGGCACGGGGAAAACGCACCTGGCCGCGGCCATCGCCAACGAACGGGTGCGTCGCGGGGATCAGGTCCTCTTTGTCTCCGTACCCGACCTCCTGGACTACCTGCGCGCGGCCTTCAGCCCCGACAGCACCGTCTCCTATGCCCGCCGCTTCGAGGAGGTGAAGCGCATCCCCTTCCTGGTGTTGGACGACCTGAGCACGGAAAGTGCCACCCCCTGGGCGCGGGAAAAACTCTACCAACTGCTCAACTTCCGCCACATGGCGGGCCTGCCCACGGTCATCACCATCGCCCGCCCCTTGGAGTACATGAACGACCCTGACAACGTGCGCTTGCTGAGCAAGATCGACGAGCGCATTCGCGTGCGCCTCCTTGACCCCCGCCGTTGCACGATCTACAAACTCAAGGTTCCCGCCTACGTGGAAGACCCCGACCGCAAACCTCGGCGGCGGCGTCGCCGCGCGTGAGGGGGCCATGAGTCAGCCCGGCGTGTCCTCCCCGGCTTCCTTGCGCCACCCCGGCCGGACCATTGCCCGCGCGGCCGGGCTCGTCATGGCCCTGTTCATCCTCTCCCGCCTGACCGGGCTCGCCCGCCAGATCATCGTGGGTGCGCTCTTCGGCACGAGCCCTGCTTACGACGCGTACGTGGCCGCGTTCCGCCTGCCCGACATGCTGTTCCAACTCGTCGCCGGGGGCGCGCTGGTGTCCGCCCTGCTCCCCACCTACACCACCGTTCGCACGCGCGAGGGCACCGCGCGCGGCTGGCAACTGGTCTCCGAAGTCGCCACCCTGGTCATCGCCATCCTCATCGGTGCTGCCGTCCTCATAGCCCTCTTCGCCCGCCCCCTGGTGGCCCACATCCTCGTCCCTGAGTTTGCCCCATCCCAACAGGCGTTGACGGCCTCGCTGCTGCGCGTGCTGCTCCTCTCTACCGTCATCTTCGGCGCCAGCGGTCTGAGCATGAGTGTGTTGAACGCGCATCAGCACTTTTTCCTCCCCGCGCTGGCCCCTGTTCTCTACAATGTGGGAATTATCTTCGGGGCCGTTGTGCTTGGACCTCGGTGGGGAGTGCACGGTTTGGCCTGGGGCGTGGTGGTGGGCGCGGCCATGCACTTCGGCGTGCAGATACCCGGCCTGGCGCGCGTGGGGATGCGCTTTCGGCCCGCGCTGTCCGTGAGGGATCCCGCGGTGCGCAATGTGCTGCGCCTCATGGGCCCGCGCGTGCTCGGCCTGGCCGCGGTACAGGTAAACTTCCTGGTCAACACCATCCTTGCCAGCGGCCTGAGCGCCGGGAGCCTCTCCGCCCTGGACTACGCGTTTCGCGTCATGCTGCTCCCCTTGGGCATCTTCGCCCAGGCCGTGGCAACGGCCGCGTTCCCCACCTTTGCCCAGCAGGTGGCGGAAGAGAATCTCGCGGGCATGCGCCACACGCTGGCCCGGCTGGTTCGAGCCATCCTCTTCCTCACCATCCCCGCGGCCGTGGGGCTCATCCTCCTGGCCCACCCGCTGGTGGTCGTCCTCTTCCAGCGCCGAGCCTTCGACGAGATTTCCACACGTCTGACGGTGATGGCTTTGCAGGCGTACGCGGTAGGGCTTGTGGGTCATGCCCTGGTGGAAATTCTGGCCCGCGCCTTCTACTCCCTGCACGACACCCGCACGCCGGTGAGCATCGGGGTGAGCGCCATGGCCCTCAACGTGGCCCTCAACGTGTGGTGGGTACGGGTATGGGGACACACAGGGCTTGCTCTGGCCAACTCGGTCGCCACCCTGCTGGAAGCGGGCGCGCTCTACCTCATCCTTCACAAGCGCATTGGGGGGCTGGTGTCCGTCGATGCGGCGGTCTCGATGGCGCGACAACTCGCGGCTGCCGCGGCCATGGGCGTGCTCCTCTGGGGACTTTCCCTCGCCCTTCGCCCCTGGGGGGCGTTCGTCTGGCTCATAGGGGGAATGACAGGAGGGGGACTCGCCTATGTTGGGAGTACGCTCCTATTGGGTTCGGATGAAGTCACCTATGTGCTGAGAATGGCAAAAGAGCGGTTCAAGCAATCTTGAACAGCCACCCCACGACAGCCGTGACAAAGAAACTCAACACAGGCTGGACCAGACGATACCCACAAGATTCGTAAGGGATCTTCCACAGGCGATAAAAAAGGCGCGGCGTAAAAACTAAGGGCATGAGGTAAAAGTAAGTCGTCTGCATCAATACGAACCCCAACACTCTCTCTATCGACCCGAGAAGCCGCATGCGCGTAGTAATACGCGGCACCGCCTCAGGAGGAACATCAACCCCCCAATCGAGGGCCAAAAGGGCCTCCGCCACGGGTACGACGAACATTAACACAACCAAACTGACAAACAGAAGCAACACTTGCTCCCAAAGGGAATGTGTATGTAAGAAATAGACCGGGTCGGCCATCTCAGGGAAAAGCGCTGTAGCAATAAGCCACAGTCCGACAATGTGTAACGTCTGATCGACCAAGAAGTAAGACAGGTGAAACCCGCGCGGTGGCGAGACAAGAAACGTCCGAATGGAATCAATAGCCAAATGGAGAGCACTCACCGCCAAAAGTAGCAACAAGAAATTAGGAGCAGGAAAAAGAAAAAGAGCCGTAGATGCGGCTATCAGGAGGATATGGTAAAGCAGGCCTCTCCACCCTACCTGCTTCATCTCAGCAATCCGACCTGTCTGAAGGACAAAATCACCCAACATGTGGCCTGCCAGGAGACGAAGGAAGATGTTCATCATTATCACCAAGTTTCATCCGACTCCTACCCAGGAGCAGGACGTGAGACATAGGGATTACCCTTGATAGCAAATCGCCAAGGCACAGCCAGTGCCCGCTCGTCACCGCGAACACCCACTCGGGGTGCTTGCACGATGTCCTCGCCGGGCCTTAGCCCACCTGAAGCAATCCACACCTCCCTTCCCGCGCAGAGGTCATGCCCATAGAAACGGAGATCGATCGCCAGGGCCTGACACAACTTCCCCGGCCCGTTCGTCAACTCCCGATCGGGGCGCCCGCCTCGCAACTTTCGCATGACCTCTATGCCCTCTATCGGCTCTAAGGCCCGAATAAGCACCGCGGCAGGAAACCCCTCCCGCTCGGTAACAACGTTCAGGCAGTGGTGGACGCCGTAGATGACGTACACATAGGCATATCCTGGAGGACCAAACATGACCGCATTGCGCGACGTGCGTCCTACAGATGCATGGGATGCCCGGTCATCAGGGCCTACGTAGGCTTCGGTTTCTACAATTCGACCTACGAGCAGTTGCCCTTCCAACTCTCGGACAAGAAAGGCTCCCAACAAATCTTGAGCCACTTGCACGGTATCACGGTCGTAGAATGTTCGGGGAAACGGCTCGAGAATCATCGTTCCTCCAGATATACGGTAGCACCTCTATACTCAGCTTATACAAACAAATGCTCCTGTTTGCCAATATGCCCAAACACCCATTGTAGAATACACGAAATCCCCAAAACCGACAAATATAGCCTAAACCTTTGAATTGCCAAGTATCCTTAATCTCACAACAGACACGGCCTCGCACACGAAAAGCAAGTGAAATGATCTGCCTCATACCCTCCAATGGCGTTTCCCATCTACCATTCGAATAGAGTATAATTCCCAAGACCAAGAGAAGCCGGGCTACGCCGGTGTGGCCGGCGAGTCCGGTTTTTTTAATTTCGACATGCAACTGATAACGTGAGAGGAGGGCACCATGGGACGTCAACTTACCATTGGGAAGTATCTGGGTTTGAAGAAAATCGCCAATGAGCATGGTCTGATCACCATTACGGCCATGGATCATCGTGGCTCCCTGAAGCGGGCCATCAACCCCGAGGATCCGTCCGCGGTCACGTACGAGCAAATGGTGGCCATGAAGAAGAAACTCGCCTCACACCTGGCCCCACACTCCAGCGCCCTGCTTGTGGATCCCATCTACGCGGCAGCCCAACTTATTGCCGAGGACATCATCCCGCGCAATTGCGGCATTCTGGTAGCGCTGGAAAAGAGCGGCTACACCGGCTCCTCGACCGCCCGGTTGACTACCATCCTCGAGGGGTGGAGCGTGGAGAAGATCAAGCGCATGGGGGCCAACGCGGTCAAGGTTCTCCTCTACTACAACCCGGATGCCGGAGACATCGCCCGCAAGCAGGAGGACCTCGTTCAGTTCGTCGCCGAGGAGTGCAAGAAGTACGACATCCCCTTCCTGCTGGAGCCCATTTCCTACCCTCTGGACCCCGACATAGATCCCAAGGGCCCGGAATTTGCCAAACTCAAGCCGGACCTGGTCATTCGCTCGGCCGAGATTCTCACGGGCATGGGCATTGACATTCTCAAGGCCGAGTATCCGACAAACCCGAAGTACGCGAGCGAGAAGGAGCAGTTTGAGCGCTGCAAGGAGTTGGATCAGGCCTCCAAGGTGCCGTGGACACTGCTCAGCGCGGGGGTGGATTACGACACTTTCTACCGGCAAATCGAGATCGCCATGCAGGCAGGGGCCAGCGGGTTCCTGGCCGGCCGCGCCATCTGGCAAGAGGTGCCCAAACTGCCGGCCGAGGAGCAAGATCGCTTCCTGGCCTCCACGTCGGTCATGCGCTTAAAGAACATCACCAACGTGGCCAACGCCTACGC
>JALWHQ010000139.1 GCA_026983525.1 Anaerolineae bacterium
GGAGGGAGGGGTGGCGACGGGTGCGCGTGTATGGCCCGGTGCTCCTTGCCCTGACGCTGGACGCGCTTTTGCAGGCCAGGCGCGCGGCCGGGCCCGACGTGCCCATAGTCGCCCAGGGAGGCATCCACTCGCCCGAGGACGCGATTTTGTGTCGCGAGGCAGGAGCCGACGCGGTGGCCCTGGACACGGCCGTCTGGGTGGAGCCGGACCTCCCCGCCCGTGTAGACGCGGCCCTGCGCGAGTGGGATGAGGAACACCTGGACGAAGCGGGCGCGTCAGACGGCGGATAATCGGCGTGGGCATAGGAGGCCCGTCGTCCACGACGCCCCATGACTGTGCGAATAATCCCGCGGAGGAGGGAAGACCATATGCGAGCCGTCATCCAACGCGTGAGCGAGGCACGGGTCACCGTGGAGGGTGAAACGGTGGGAGAGATAGGCAAAGGGCTGGTGGTGCTGGTGGGAGTTACCCACGATGACACGGAGGATGATGCGCGCTGGTTGGCGCGCAAGGTGGCCGGACTGCGCATCTTCGAGGACGAGGCCGGGAAAATGAACCTCTCCGTGCAGGATGTGGGAGGTGCTGTACTGGTCGTCTCCCAATTCACCCTGTACGCGGACGCGCGCAAGGGTCGCCGCCCCAGTTTTGTGAACGCGGCCCGCCCTGAGGTGGCCGAACCACTCATCACGGCCTTTTGTCAGTTCCTCGAGCAGGAGGGGGTTCCTGTGGCGACGGGGCGTTTTCGGGCCATGATGCAGGTGTGCCTTTGCAACGACGGCCCGGTCACCATCATCGTCGATACGCCGTAGGGAGCATTTGCCGTGGACGAGCGTGCGGCGCGCCACTTGATGAGCGTGTTCTCCCGCCCGCGTCCCCCCGGAAGCGCGGGCGAGCGGGCCACGGCGCGCGCCATACGTGATTGGCTGGAGGCTCACGGCATCCCATACCGCGTCCACACCTTCTCCCTCTACCCGTACTTTTTCGAATCCATCGGCGTGTGGATCATCCTCAGTCGCACCCTCCTGTGGGTGGCGGTTATTGAGCGTTGGGGGTGGCTGGCCCTTGGACTGGCGGTCCTCGGCTTGCTTGGGGGCACGGTGGATATCCTCACGGGGTGGCCCCTTGTCACCTGGCCGGGCAGGCGAACCGGGGAGAACATCGTCATCGAGTTTGGGCCGCCGGATGCCATTCGTGAGGTGGTGTTTTCCGCCCACTATGACAGCAAGACCGAACTGCTCGATCACCGTCAGCGGGCCATCTTCGTCGAGCACCCCCGCCTGTGGGCGGCCCTGACGCTCCTGGTCGGTGCCTTCGCTTTACTGGATGCTTTCGTGTCCCTGGCCAACGCCGCGTTCGCGAGCTTCGTCCACGTGGGTAGTGTGGCTTTGGCCTCCCTCTTGCTCGTGGGGGCCTGGGGGTTGGGGCTGCACCTGAGCGCGGGCCGCTTCGTCAAGCAGAGTTCTGGGGCCGTGGACGATGGCGCGGCCTGCGCGGTCGTGCTTATGTTGGCCCAGCGCCTGGCGCACGAGGGCCTTCCTTCACCCGACACGCGCGTGACCATTGTCCTCTTCACCGGCGAGGAGGCGAACATGCAGGGCTCTCGTGCCTACGTGCGTGCGCGCGCCTGGCCCCTTCCCACGCGGGTGGTCAATCTTGAGTTGCTCGGCCAGGATGGGCCCTACCTCCTTTGGCGGCAGGATGGAGACGCGTTCCATCGGGTGGAGACGCCCGCGGAGGTGCGGGCGTGGGTGACTTCGGCCGTGTCGCGCGTGGTAGGAACAGCACCGCGGGAGGAAGGGCAGATCAACAGCGATGCGTTCTCCTTCTTGCGGGAGGGAGTACCCGCGGTAACACTGGGCACGGCGGACAAGCGATGGGGCACGCGCGGGCTACATCGTCCCACGGACAGTCCGGCGCGCGTCCGCGTGGAGCGGCTGTCCGAGCACGTGAACATACTATGGGCCCTGATCGAGGATGTGTGGCGTTGAGGATAAAGTGTGTTGACGATGGACTGTGGCCGATAGGCGACGGCCGCAAATCGTCGTCCATCGTCTGAAAGGGGGATATCCATGCGCGTTGGCACGCCGTACAAACAGCACAATCAATTCGAGGGATACGACGCGATTGTCATTGGCTCGGGTATCGGTGGCCTTGCTGTGGCCGCGTTGCTGACTCGGTTGGCCGGATATCGCGTCCTGGTCCTGGAGCGTCATTACACGGCCGGAGGATTTACGCACACGTTTACCCGTTCCGGTTACGAGTGGGACGTGGGCGTGCACTACATTGGGGGCGTCCTTCGGCGGGATCAGGTGCTCAGGCGGCTGTTCGATGTCATATCTGACGGTCGGGTGAAATGGGCTTCCCTGGGCGAGGTGTACGACCGGGTCGTCATGGGGGACACGGTGTTCGACTACGTGGCAGGGCGGGAGAATCTGCGCGAGGCGTTGCATCGTGCCTTCCCCCAGGAGAAGGAGGTCGTCGACGCGTACCTTGACGCTACGGCAAAGGCGGCGAGCGCAGCGGGCCGCTACTTCGCGGTCAAGGCCCTCCCGCGCGCGATAGAGAGACTCTCTTCTCCCTTCCTTCGCGGTTTTTACACCTATGCCGACCGCACAACCCGGGCGATGCTCCATGCTCTTGAGGCCAGCCCCAAACTCACCGGGATTCTGACGGCACAGTACGGGGATTACGGCTTGCCACCGGGAAAGTCGAGTTTTGTCATGCACGCGCTCTTGGTCGAGCATTACATGGAGGGCGCGGGGTATCCGGTGGGCGGATCATCCGCCATTGCCGCGGGGATCACGCGCGTCATCGAGGAAGGTGGGGGCGCGGTCCTGGTGCGCGCCGAAGTGGAGCGGATTCTCGTGCAAGGGAACAAGGCCGTGGGGGTCCGGCTTGCCAACGGGCATGAGATCTTCACCCCCTGCATTATCAGTGACGCCGGCTTCGCGACCACCTTCGGCCGACTCGTCCCGCGCGAAATAGCCCAGCGCGTCGGCGCGTTGGACGTGCTCGAGCGGGTGGGCATTTCCATGGCCCATCTGTGTTTGCACGTCGGGGTGAAGGGCAGCAGCCGGGAACTGGGGCTGCCCAAGTTCAACTACTGGGTGTATCCGAACGAGTACCACGATGCCAACCTTGAGCGCTTCCTGGCCGACGTGAACCGGCCTTTCCCCCTGCTGTTTATCTCCTTTGGCAGCGCGCGCGACCCCGAGTTCGAAACGCGTTACCCCGGCCATTCCACCATCGAGGTCATCACCGTAGCCAACTGGCAGTGGTTCCACCCCTGGGAGGGAACACGGTGGAAGCAGCGGGGGGAGACGTACGAGGCATTCAAGGCACGCCTGACCGAGCGTATGTTGGAGGCCCTGTACGCGGTCGTGCCCCAGGTGAAAGGGCGGGTAGAGGTGGCGGAACTTTCCACACCCCTGAGCACCGTAGAGTTCACGGGGCACCCGCGCGGTGCGATTTACGGCCTTGCCCACACGCCCGCCCGCTTCCGGGAGCCCCTGCTTCGTCCTCAAACACCGATTCGCAACTTCTACCTGACAGGTGCCGATGTGAGCACAGCCGGGGTGGCGGGGGCGCTTATGGGAGGAGTGTTGGCCGCGAGCGTCATCCTGAAGAGGAACGTGCTGAAGCAGGCATTGAAGGACTGATGCACCTGTGCTGTTTGGATAGGATTTCACCAAACAGCACAGGTATTCATCATTCCGTCATCTCTCACAATTCGATTTTTGCTCCCATGACCTCGAGAAATTTGGCCAACCATTCGGGGTGAGCGGGCCATGCAGGCGCGGTCACCAGGTTGCCGTCCACCACTGCTCGGTGAACGGGAACCTCCACGTATTCGCCCCCAGCAGCCTTCACTTCCGGCCCGACCGCAGGGTAGGCGGTGACTTTGCGGCCTTTCAACACACCTGCGGCGGCCAGAATTTGCAGGCCGTGGCAGATGGCCGCGATGGGCTTGTTGGCCTCGGCGAAGTGGCGGGTAATTTCCAGGACGCGTTCGTTCAATCGGATATACTCGGGGGCACGCCCACCCGGGATGACCAGCGCGTCGTAGTTTTCAGGATTGACGTTGTCGAACGTGTAGTTAAGGGTAAAATTGTGGCCTCGCTTCTCGCTGTACGTCTGATCGCCCTCGAAATCGTGCACGGCAGTGCGCACGGACTCTCCGCCCTTCTTGTCCGGACAGACGGCATGGACGGTGTAGCCCACCATCTGGAGGGCCTGGAAGGGCACCATTACCTCGTAGTCTTCCACATAATCACCGACGAGCATCAAAATCTTCTTGGCCATGACTCACCTCCTGAACGTTCTGTAATTGAAGGGCTTCTGGGGGAAAGGTGGACAGATGCGCTACCCACAAGGGGGGTTTACGGAATGGGCTTTCTGCGACATGGGACTTCAAGGCGCTGTCCAATGCGCAGCAAATTCGGGTTGGTGATCCCGTTCCAGCGGACCAATTCGTCGACCGTCGTGCCGTACCGACGGGCCAGTCCGAGTAAGGTATCACCCGGCTGAACAACGTACGTGCATCTTTCCGATAATTTTTGAGGTGATCGTGCCAATTGCAGGTGAACACGGCGCAGTACCAGGCCAACCTCACTCACATTGACGGTGACGGGTTGACGTATGTGAATAGAAAAGACGTGAACGGGATCGGTCGCGGTGAATTGGGCGGTGTACGTCAGGATATCTGATGTCGCGCCCCCCGAGAGCCATGGAATAGTATACCACACAGCATCGTTCCCTGTCGAGAGGCTCCACTCGGCCAATGAGGTGGTCGTTATCGGCTTCGATGTCGCGATGCGTCCCCAGAAACATGCCCGGTACACGGCCCCCCGTATCAAACCCGACACCGGTTGTGAGATGCCTGATGTGTGTCGGAATAGAGAACCCGCGCGCGGTGGAACCCCCACCGCGCGCGAAATCTTTACTCCATTCCCGGCACGTCCTTCAACTTGGGGTGGCGCGCGGCGCGCACTTCGTCCAGGCGACGAACCGGTGCGGTGTGGGGCGCGGTTTTCAACAGTTCGGGATTCGTGCGCGCTTCCTCAGCGATTTTGAGCAGCGCCTCTGCAAAGGCATCCAGCGTCTGTTTGCTCTCCGTCTCCGTAGGCTCAATCATCAGCGCCTCGTGGACGATGAGCGGGAAGTACATGGTGGGCGGGTGGAAGCCGTAGTCGATGAGGCGCTTGGCAATGTCCAGCGCGCGCACGTCTTCTGCGCCCTCAATCTTGCCCTGGGCCACGAACTCGTGCATACAGGTACGCATCCCGTAGGGCACAGGGTACACGTCCTTGATCAGCGCCTCCAGGTAGTTGGCGTTGATTACCGCGTTCTCGGCCACCGCGCGCAACCCTTCTGCTCCCATCATGCGAATGTAGGTGTATGCACGAACCATGACGGAAAAGTTGCCCCAAAAGGCGCGCACGCGGCCAATACTTTTTTCAGGCATTTTCCAGACGAAGTGGACGTGGTCGTCGTGCTCTTCGATATCCACGATGGGGCCGGGCAGGTAGGGCGCGAGTTCCTCGCTGCACACGACCGGGCCCGCGCCGGGACCGCCGCCTCCGTGCGGGGTGCTGAAGGTCTTGTGCAGGTTGATGTGCAGGACGTCGAAGCCGAGTGCGCCCGGCTTGGCGATGCCCAGCAGCGCGTTGAGGTTGGCGCCGTCGCCGTACATGAGGCCGCCGGCCTCGTGCACCAGCCGGGTGAGTTCGAGGAGGTTCTCGTCGAACAGGCCCAGGGTGTTGGGGTTGGTGAGCATGAAGCCGAGGACGGTGTCGTCCAGGTGCTTCTTGAGTTCGTTCAGGTCCACGTTGCCCCGCGCGTCGCTGGGGATTTCGACCACCTCCAGGCCGCTCATGGTGGTGGTGGCGGGGTTGGTGCCGTGCGCGCTGTCGGGTACAAGGACTTTGGTGCGGTGAGGTTCGCCGCGGCCCTCGTGGATGGCCTTGCGCATCATGAGGATGCCGGTCAACTCGCCGTGCGCGCCGGCCGCGGGCTGCAATGATGTGGCCGCGAAGCCGGTGATTTCCGCCAGGTACTGTTGCAACTCCCACATGAGTTGCATGGCTCCCTGCACGGTTTCGGGGTCTTGCAGGGGGTGCACCTTGGCAAAGCCGGGGAGCCGCGCGGCCACTTCGTTCACCTTGGGGTTGTACTTCATCGTACAGGAGCCCAGGGGGTAGAAGCCGATGTCCACGCCGAAGTTCTTCTGGGAGAGGCGCACGAAGTGGCGCACGACGTCTACTTCGGCCACCTCGGGCAGAAGAAGCCGGTCGCGCACGAATTCCTCGGGTATCTCTGTCTCGGGCACGTCCAGTTCGGGCAGGGTGAAGCCCGTGCGCCCGGGGGAGGAGA
>JALWHQ010000140.1 GCA_026983525.1 Anaerolineae bacterium
TCGCCGTCACAGTCTAAATCGTAAGGAGAACACGTGGCAACGGTCACCGTGCCCGATCGGGTGCTGATGGCCAACACGTTTCCCGAGGTATTGGTAGCCTGAGCTTTTTGGAATGTAAGTGGACTCGTGCCGGCTGCCTGGGGGATCATTGCAATATGAGCAATGACGCCTGAGCCTGTGGGCCCTTGTTGGTTGCCAAAACTAAAGGCACCAAAGGAGACGGTCCCTCCGTTGTTGTCTATCTGAGGAGGGAGTGCCGATGCAGTGCGCCCTGTACTTGCGAGAAAGTCGCCCAGCGTTACATTGGAGATGTGGACGACTTGCGGGTCAAAGGTGAGCGTGAACTCGAAACCACCCAGGTCTACCACGTCGGAGATAACCACGCTGACGGTGAAGGGTTCACTGGAAAGGGCGACTAGACTACCCAGTGGACTGATGGCCATGATCGCGGCGCCCACCGGTGTTGGTGTGGGAGACGGTGTCGGCGTAGGCGTCGCTGTGGGTAATGGGGTTGGGGAAGGCGTAGGCGTTGGCGTTGACGTCGCCGCGGGGCGACAAACTTCCAAGGTAACATCATCCAGATAAAAAGCTGTGGGACGGTTCGCGTCTGTGACGGCATCGAAACGGATAGCAATAGTCCGCCCCCGATAGGAAGTTAGATCGTAGGAGGCTTGCTGCCAACTTGCCCCGGCATCTTGATTGGATATATCTCCCAGAGTAGCGATAACTTGTTCCAGAGGAGCATCTACTGTGACAGTGAGGAAATCATATCCCCGGAGTGAACTTTCTTGCGTTTCCACCTGCCACCAGAAGGAAAGGGTCGCCTGTGTCGCGTCGGTAGGAATCGTGACGCGTTGGGCAATGTAATCATGAGCATTGTTGTAATCGGCCAGATAGGCCCCATAAGATCCCGAGTGATATGCTCCACTTGGTGGTGGAAAATTAGAGATTAGGTTCGCCCCGATTTTTGAGAATTGGATCCATCCCCCCGCCCCTTCGAAATCACTGTTTACCAGAAGTTGGGTGCAATTGGCGGCTGTTTGGTTGGTTGGGGTCTTCTGCTGTGCCTTTGCCATCTCAGGGTGCAGCCACAAGGTGAACAAGGCAAGCCCGAGCGTAAGGGTCAATTGAATTACTCTCTTCATTCGCCGCCCTTTCAGTCTCAAATGGTTCACATACATGACGCACACCTCCTATTGCCTTGATCCGCATAGGATGTTCACGCTTGACTTAGAGAAAAGGGGCTTGTAGTAGGGTGTCCCCACCACAAGCCCCGAGTGATACAGCGTTACACCTCAAAGGCGGGAATTACCAATCGAAGGAGATGGAATCGTCTTCGTCGTCCCACCCTTTCGTTTCCATCTTAGTTGCGTTGATGGAACCATCGGCCTGTTGATACCCCTTGACTTCTACCCAGGCCCCGACTTGGAAGGGGCCATGTTCTTGTTCGAAACGGGTCTGGGCGGAGGTGCGGACGGTGCGGCCGCTGATGACCCAGGTACCGATAAGTCCTGCGGGCATACTCTGCACCTGGCCGTAGAACTCGACGTACTGGCCTTGGCCCGGGTAGCCGTCGTCACCTCCGGAGTAAGAGGGGTTGTCGGTTTCGAGTTCGATGGCGTTGATGGAGCCATCGGCCTGTTGGTATCCCTTGACCTTCACCCAGGCTCCGACCTGGAAGGGGCCGTGTTCCTGCTTGAAGCGAGTTTGTACGGAGGTGCGGACGGTGCGGCCGCTGATGACCCAGTCGCCGATGAGACTGCCGGCGGGCATACTCTGCACCTGGCCGCGGAACTCGATGTATTGGCCTTGGCCCGGGTAGTCATCGTCACCGCCTCCGGGATAACCGGGCCCACCACTCTTTACTTCGATCTTGTCCGCCAGGATGGAATTATTGTTTTGCATGTAGCCCTTGACTTCGACGCGGGCCCCTACTACGGGCATCCCATGCTCCATTTCTATAAAGGTGGCTGCAGTGACTTCTACATTGCGTCCACTAACGACCCACGTACCGATGTAGCCGTTGTTGGGCAAGGATTCGATGACGCCATAGAACTTCGTGTACGTTCCAATCGGGCCTCCGGTAACAGGGCCGCCATACGTGCGGCGCTCCACTTCCACCTTGCTGGCCAGCACGGAGCCGTCTGCTTGCATGATACCTTCGACTTCTACTGCAGCCCCTACTTGGGCCATACCCTTGTGCTCATCCACCCAGGTGTACATAGTGACCTGCACATTGCGGCCGCTGATGACCCACGTTCCAACACGACCTGTAGGCATGGATTCAATTACACCGCGAAACTCCACAAATATGCCAGGCATGGGTGTGCTGGGCGGTGTAGGTGTCGGTGTGGGAGTTCCTGGTTGCCCTGGGTTCCCCGGAATGTATCCGAAACCAGGAGCGCGAACCTGAGTCGCCAGCAGCGAACCGTCCGGTTGCACGGTGTAATATACTTTCACCCACGAACCAACAACCAGATTCCCCATCACAATGGTGTTCTGATCACGGACCAGCCGAATACCTGCCACTGTCAGACTGTTGGCATCTTGGGCGTCCAGGTGCCCCTTCAGTTCAGCGTATGGCTTCATCTCATCTACTTTGATGCGCTGGGCGATAATGCCCCCATTCCCATCGGGCATGCCCTGCACCTTTACCCACGCACCAACGGTTGGTGTTCCCATGCGCCCACCGATGAATGTCAGGGCATCAACCTGGACGGAAACACCGGCAACTTGCCATTGGCCATACACGGTGCCCGTTGGCATATTGTCCACAGAGCCTTCCAATTCCACGAGATACGTATTCCCAGAATCGGCAAAGCCGGCCATAGGGAATAGGCTTCCAACGATAGCCACTAAAGCCGTTATGATCAAAATTTTCCATACGTGCTTCTGCATGGTACTTCCCTCCTTCCATTATGATAGAGTTTGTGTTGTCTGGATGGTTTGGGATATCGGCGGGACTTCCCCTTGGCATCTCGTCCTTAGTGTACATGGAGGTTACTTTCCGTTGGTTAAAGCAAGGATAATCCAACTTTATGGTTGCGTTAAGGATATCCTCGAGTTTCCCATTGCCAGGCGAAAGTCCCGCCAGAAGAGATGCCAAAGGGGAAGTCTCCCCGATTTCACTCCTTCCAACGCATGAGGTGGGCAATAGGTTACGGGGAAATGGTGGGGGATAGCAAAAATCGGGTATTGGGTATCAGGAATCAGGTGTGAACGGCATTTGTCCAGAGCTTTGGTGAAACCTGTGTTCGAGCGGAAGTCAGTGGTATACTTGCCAAAGGGATGATTCGAACATGGAGCAAGATGGGAAGTTTATGCGTGAGAGTGCTCGTTCGCTCTACGTCGGGCTATTCTTGCTGTTTCTCGCCGTTTACGGCGCTTTTGTGGTCGACGTGGGGCCGAACCAGTTGAGCCGGCTGAACCTGACTCTGGCCCTGGCCCACGAGGGACGACTGGAAATCGACACGTACACGGCCAACTCCATCGACCGGGCCTTCTATAACGGCCACTACTACTCGGACAAAGCGCCCCTTTCTTCGTTCCTTGCCTACCCCGTCTACCAGGGTATTCGGGCCCTACAACACCTGGACAATGTGAACCTCGACACGCGCCTGATGCTCACCTATCTTCTCTGGGTGATCAACGGCTTTATCAACGTTCCCCTCACTGCCTTGCTGCTCCTTCTCTTCCTGTTCATGGGACGCACCATGCGGCCCTGTTCCACCATGCCCTGGTGGGTGACCTTTGTGCTCGCGTTCGGGACGTTCCTCTTCCCCTACGCGACCATGTACTTCGGCCACAACATGGCCGCCTTCTTTGGATTCGCGCCCTTCGTCATCGCGTTTCTTGTCCGCCAGGGCCGCCTTTCCGAGCGCTGGTTGTTTGGGGCGGGGTTGTTGGCCGGGTTGGGTGTGCTGGCCGAGTATCCCAATGGTCTCTTTGCCCTCGCGCTGGTGGTATACGTCGCGCTGACGCAACGCCGCATGAGGGCGGTGGGGTGGGTTGTGTTGGGCGGCATTGGCCCTGCCTTGGCCCTGGCCGCGTACAACACCCTGGCCTTCGATAGCCCCCTGCGCCTCTCGTACATGTACCACGCTGCGCCCTGGGGTGGAGAGCACCGGCGGGGGGTATTGGGCGTCCAGTGGCCCAGCCTGGCGCGACTGTGGGCCATCACCTTCAGCCCCAAGGGGCTCTTCTTCCTCTCGCCTGTCACCCTGTTGGCCCCCTTTGCCTATGTCGCCATGTGGCGCGACCGACGCTACCGCGCCGAGTTCTGGCTCAGCCTGAGCATTCCCTTTCTCTTTGCCCTGCTTAACTCAGGCTACTTCTACACGCTGGGTGGGTCATCCCCCGGCCCTCGCTTCCTCGTTCCCACCCTGCCCTTTCTCTTCCTGCCCTATGTCTTCCTTTCGGAAGGGTGGGCGATTCCTTTGGCTCTGCTGGGGGCGGTGAGTGCGGGCGTTCAGTTGCTGATCATCTTGGTGAATCCCCTGGTGGGGCGGTTTGCAAATCCTCTGTTCGAGTATTGGGGCCCGCGCGCGCTGGCGGGCAAGTTCCGCACAGGACTGGCCCTGCACCACCGGTACGCTGCGCCCTACAGCATCGCCTTGGGACTCGTCCTAATGGCGATGCTGGCCGGGCCCGTCATCACCTGGCTGTGGCTGCGCTTGGATGGGGCGCGACGGTGTCGTCTGGCGCGGCACTTTCTGGCCGTGACCCTTGTCGCGTACCTGCTCCTCGCCTTCCCCATCGACCTCAAGCAGCCCACACGCGTGCCAGCGTTTTACTTGCAACCCAGCCCGCCGGTGCGGGATAATCCACCATAAGAAACAATGCCATTTCGTTGTGGCCTGGACTTTTGACAAAGTCCCATGGTGTGGAGAAAGGCGGGGGGAGGGAAAAGGAGAAGTCTATATGTTTTCCCTCTTTTCCCACCCTCCTCTCTTGCTTATGGCCGTCAAACGCTTATCAACAGTCCAATTGTGGCAATCCATTCATGGAAGGAGCAAGGCTCATGTACGATCCACGCATTGCCAAGATAGCCGAGGTTCTTGTGCGGTATTCCCTGGACATTCAGCCCGGCCAGAACGTCATCATTCGGTCGACCACGCTGGGCGAACCCCTGGTCCGGGCCGTTTATCGCGAAGTTCTGCGTGCCGGTGCTCACCCCCACGTGGCAATGACGCCCCCCGGCCTGGACGAAATCTTTTACAAGGAAGCGTCGGACGAGCAACTCCGCTACGTATCGCCGTTGAACGCCTGGCTTATCGACAACTTCGATGTGTTCGTGAACATCGGCGCGGCGAGCAACACCAAGGAGTTGACGAACATCGACCCGGCGCGTATAGCCGTGCAACGGCAGGCCCAGCGGGATTTGAGCATGCGCTTCCTGCAACGCGCGGCCGAGGGCAAACTGCACTGGGTGTACACCCTTTTCCCTACGCCCGCGTACGCGCAGGACGCGGAAATGTCCTTCGAGGACTACGTCGAGTTCGTCTTTGGCGCCTGCCTCCCCGATCCCGACGATCCCATCGGCTACTGGAAGCAAAAGGCCGAAGAACAGGCGCGCATCATTGCCTGGCTCTCCCAGCGGGATGAGATTCACGTGGTGGCCGAGGGCACGGACCTTCGTCTGCGGACGAAGGGACGCACGTGGATCAGCGCGGATGGCAAGGAAAATTTCCCGGACGGGGAGGTCTTCACCGCGCCCATCGAGGACTCGGTGGAAGGGCACATCACCTTCTCCTACCCGGCGGTCTACAACGGTCGGGAAGTGGAAGGCGTGCAACTCTGGTTTGAAAAGGGGCGGGTGGTGAAGGCCACCGCGCGGCGAGGGGAAGACTTCCTCCTCAAGATGTTGGACACGGACGAGGGGGCCCGCCGCGTGGGCGAGTTCGCCATCGGCACCAACGACGGCATTCAGGTGTTCACCCGCAACATCCTCTTCGACGAGAAAATCAAGGGCACCGTCCACATGGCTTTGGGCGCGGCCTACCCGGAGTGTGGGGGAACGAATCAGTCGGCCATCCACTGGGACATGGTGTGCGACCTGCGCAAGGGGGGCAAAATCTACGCGGACGGGGACCTCTTCTACGAGAACGGAGAGTTTGTGATTTAAGTGGGAAATGGACGATGGACGATAGCCTTCAACTGTCATCTATGTCAAGTCTATGTCAAGTCCTGAAATACGTTTACTCTGATCCTACGCATAGTGAGCATTTGGCACATTAACAAGCGGTCTCCGTCTCAGATGGAAAGCCCAGGGCAGGCGCTGTGGCCCGGCCGAGATACACGTCCTCGGGCGTGGCATAATCCAGGGCGAGGTGGGGGCGACGGGTGTTGTAGAGGTGTTGTCCCTTGTTC
>JALWHQ010000141.1 GCA_026983525.1 Anaerolineae bacterium
TCTCGGTAGTGCTTGGGGTTCATGGTCTTCAGGTCGATCTTGTAGGCATCGAGCCAGGGACGCAGGTACTCCAGCACCTCGCGCGTGGCGTTCCCGTTCGAGACGTACAGCGTCTTTATTCCTTTGAGTTTCGCCAACTTGAAAATGGAGACCGCCCATTCGCTGGTGATTAGCGGTTCGTTGTAGGAACTGGCAATGCACTGCGCGCCGTGCTCCAGGGCCAGGTCCACCATCTGCTGAGGGGTAATGCGGCGGGGCATAATGCCCGCGGCCGGGTCGCGCAACGCCTGGGTCGTCAGCCAGTTCTGACAGAAGGAGCAATGGAAGTCACACCCCAACATGCCAAAGGTAAGGGCCAGTGAGCCGGGCAGGACATGGAAGAAGGGCTTCTTCTCGGTGGGGTCGACCTGGAGGCCGGCGACATATCCCCAGGGGACGTAGAGGGTGCCCTCCTTGTTGTAGCGCACCTGGCAGATGCCCCGTCGCCCATCCTTGATGTGGCAACGGTGTCCACACGCGTAGCACTCTACCGTGTTATCGTCCAACCGCCGGTACAGTTCCCCCGGCCGGGAGAGTTCGTCCAGAACCTCTTGGAGTGTTCGCACTCGCTGGTCCTTGCGGACCGCGATGGAATCCACGACCTGGGCCATTGTTCCCCTCCTTTGCCTCATCCCAACCGCGATTGCCGTGATCAGGCCCGTCTCTATCCCTATTTTACAACCGATCCACGTCCCATGCCTACTCCATTCCGCGTTGTGCAAATTTGACAGACGCCCTCCCCCGTGTTATGCTTCCACTAACTTTGGAAGATATCCTACAGGAGCCCCTCATATGCGTCGGGCAGGGCGTGAGACGGGTTGTTCTAACCGCACATGGTGCACGGACGAAGGTATTGCCCTGCTTGAACGCGCGCCCTGGCGTGGGACCTATCCCTATTACTTCGGCTATGGGTTTTATTTCTTCGGCTTTACGCGGCCGTCCCACGCTCGGGCTCGAGGGGAGGGAAGACGTTAGTTCACATTACCCAAGGGCCGGGAAACAACGAGGAGCGTGGAACGGCGGATCCCACGCTCCTTTTTTGTTGCCCTGTACGCGTGTGGGGTCGGCCGTCGCAGCGCATCCTCTTTAATTCCCTATGGGAAGGAGGGAGGAACCATGTTGGAAACAGGGCTTTGGTACAGTGCGCCGACCCCTGGGCCCGCGTGGTCGTCAACCTACTTGCGGAGGAACGGACCAATGACGTTGGTGTGTCGAGGCGTGCGGGGGGCCACAACCGTCCCCGAAAACACGCGCGAAGCCATTCTTGAAGAAACCCGCCGCCTTCTTGCACTCATGATTCGCCTGAACGGCATAGAGGCGGAGGATGTGGCCAGTGCCATCTTCACCACCACCCCCGACCTGAACGCGGAGTTCCCGGCCCTGGCCGCGCGCCAACTGGGCTGGTGGGACGTCCCCCTGCTGTGCGGGCACGAAATGAATGTGCCCGGGCAACTCCCGCGTGTGGTGCGCATCCTCGTCCATTGGAACACGGCCAAGCGCCAGGACGAGATCGTGCACGTGTACCTGGGAGAGGCCGCCTCACTCCGTCCGGACAAGGCCCAGTTGCCCCCCATTGACTGGGACGAATTGGAAGCCTGGATTCGGGAACAATTGTACGCGTTCGAGCACCGGTAGGGAGGTGGGAAATGACCATCGTTGCCTTTCAGGGGGAACACGGGGCCTTCTCCGAGGAGGCCATTTATCAGCACTTTGGGCGGGACGACGTGGAGACGCTCCCCTGTCGCTCCTTTGAGGATATCTTCGCTGCCGTGGAAGAGGGGCGTGCCGACTTTGGGGTGCTCCCGGTGGAGAACGCGGTGGCCGGGTCGATCAACAAAGCGTATGACCTGCTTCTTGAACGGGATTTGCGCGTGTGGGGGGAGATTTTCCTGCACGTGCGGCATTACCTGATGGCCGCGCCCGGCGTGGAGTTGGCCGACATTCGGCGGGTGCGTTCGCACCCTCAGGCCCTGGCCCAGTGTGAACGTTATTTGATGGAACGGGGGTGGCTGGCCATCCCCTGGTACGACACCGCGGGCAGCGCCAAGGATCTGGCCGAACACCCCGAGCCCGACATGGCCGTCATCGCCAGTCGCCTGGCCGCGGAAATCTATGGGCTCAACGTGCTGGCAGAAAACATCCAGGACCTGCGCTGGAACATCACCCGCTTTTTTGTCATTGGGCACGGGGATGCCCCCTACACGGACAATGCCAAGACCTCCCTTGTTTTTGCCGTGCCACACCGCCCCGGGGCCCTTTACCACTGTCTGGGGGAATTCGCCCGCCGGGGCATCAACCTGACGAAGTTGGAGAGCCGCCCGCGGCGCAATCGCCCGTGGCACTACGTCTTTTACCTGGACTTCGAGGGCCACTGGCAGGATCCGGTGTGTCAGGAAGCGCTGATCGGGCTGCTGGCCCGCGCGGCCTTTGTGAAACTTTTGGGATCATACCCTGCTGCGCCGCAGCCCGACTGGGCGGGGAACGGTAGCGATCGCGGATGAGGAATGAGGTGAGGGAAGGGCCATGATCATCGTGATGAAACAGGGCGCCACGGCCGCGGAAATCGGTGCGGTGATTGCCCGTGTTCAGGAGTTGGGCGCGACCCCGCACACGATACACGGTCGCGAGCGCACGGTAATCGCCGTCGTGGGCAGCACGGAGCGCATCATCCCGGACACCTTTTCGACCATGCCCGGTGTCGAGCGCGTGGCCACCATCAGCCAGCCCTTCAAACTGGCCAGTCGCGAGTCCCACCCGGAAGATACCGTCATCCACCTTGATCCACACCCCGGCCTACCCGAGGTCGCCATAGGCGGGCGCGACATCGTCATCATGGCCGGTCCATGTTCTGTGGAAAGTCGCTCCCAGTTGCTGGAGACCGCGCACGCGGTGAAGGAAGCGGGCGCGGTCATTTTGCGTGGTGGGGCCTTCAAACCCCGCACGTCCCCCTACTCCTTCCAGGGGCTGGGCATCAAAGGGCTCGAAATCTTGGCCGAGGCGCGAGAAATCTACGGGCTCTACATCATTACCGAGGTGCTCACACCCGATGCCGTGCCTGTCGTGGCCGAGTACGCGGACATCCTCCAAATAGGCGCCCGGAACATGCAGAACTTTGGCCTACTGCACGCGGTAGGGCGCGTGCAACGCCCGGCCCTGCTCAAGCGCGGCATGATGAGCACCATTCAGGAGTTGCTCATGTCCGCGGAGTACATTTTGGCCGGGGGAAATTCGCGCGTCATGGTGTGCGAACGGGGCATTCGCACCTTTGAGAAACTCACCCGCAACACCTTCGACCTGAACGCCATTCCCATCCTCAAGCAACTCACCCACCTGCCTGTCATTGCCGATCCCAGCCATGCCACCGGTCGGTGGGACATCGTGCCCGATATGAGTCGGGCTGCCGTTGCCGCGGGCGCGGATGGCTTGATTGTGGAAGTGCACCCGAGGCCCGAGGAGGCCCTATCCGATGGGGCCCAATCCCTGAAGCCCGAACGGTTCTTCGACCTGGTACAGCAGGTCAGGCGAATTGCTGAGGCCATGGAGAGGGGCATCGTGGGAAGTACCGAGGTCGTCGAACGTGCAAGGTGAAGCGGGCGGATGGACGAGTGTTTCCCCCTTTCGCTTTGCACATTGTGATTCATCAGCCGGAGGAGTGTGACGATGATTATTATCATGAAGAGTTCGGCCACGGAAGACCAGATCGACCATGTCGTTCGCCGCGTGCAGGAATTGGGTTTCACGCCTCACGTCTCGCGCGGCGTGGAGCGCACGATTATCGGCGTGGTGGGGGATGAGCGAAGCCTGGCGCGATCCTCCTTCGAAGTCCTGGACGGGGTGGAGCGGGTCGTGCGTGTGCTTCACCCCTTCAAGATGGCCAGCCGGGAATGGAAACAGGAGGACACGGTCATCCACATCAACGGGGTGACCATTGGGGGCGGGGGATTGACCATTATTGCCGGGCCCTGCTCCGTGGAAAGTCGCTCGCAGTTGTTGGAGACCGCGCACGCGGTGAAGGAGGCGGGCGCGCACATGCTGCGCGGGGGCGCGTACAAGCCGCGCACATCTCCCTACTCCTTCCAGGGCCTGGGGCTCAAGGGTCTGGAAATTCTGGCCGAGGCCAAGGAAACCTATGGTCTGCCGGTGGTGACCGAGGTGATGTCCCCCGATTTGGTGACGCTCGTGGCTGAATACGCGGATATGCTGCAGATCGGCGCGCGCAACATGCAAAACTTTGCCCTTTTGCACGCTGTGGGCAAGGTGCAGCGCCCGGTCTTACTCAAACGGGGCATGATGAGTACAATACAAGAGTTGCTCATGTCCGCGGAGTACATACTCAGCAACGGCAACATGCAGGTGGCCGTGTGCGAGCGAGGTATCCGCACCTTCGAGACGTACACGCGCAACACGACGGACATCAACGCCATACCCGCGCTGAAGCAACTCACTCACTTGCCTGTCATCGGGGATCCCAGTCACGGCACGGGGAAGTGGGACCTGGTGAGGCCGGTGGCGCGGGCGATGGTGGCGGCGGGCGCGGACGGCCTGATTGTCGAAGTTCACCCCCGCCCCGAGGAGGCTCTGTCCGATGGCGCTCAATCCCTCCGCCCTGAGAATTTTGCCCGCCTGGTGGAAGAAGTGAAGGCCGTGTGGGAAGCGCTGCGGAACGTTGAAGCGGTCCCCGTGACCACGCCCTGAGGAACGTTGCCTTGGCTCCGACGACTCGCCTTCACCCGGATATGGTGGTCACCATCGTAGGCCTGGGACTCATGGGGGGCTCCCTGGCCCTGGCGCTGCGGCGCCATGATGACGGCCCTTACCTCATCGGCGTCGTGCGTAACCAGGCGCGCGCGGAAGAGGCACAGTCCCTCGACGTGGTAGACGAGGTGACGACCGATTGGCGTGACGCGGTGGCGCGCGCCCACATTGTTGTCTTGGCCACGCCCGTGCGCACCCTCATCCGCCAGATTCGCCAGATCGGCCCGCACCTCCAATCGGACGCGCTGGTCATCGACCTGGGAAGCACCAAGACGGAAATCTGCCAGGCACTGGCCCAACTGCCCGACCACGTCCAGCCCATTGGGGGACATCCCATGTGCGGCAAGGAGGTGGCGGGGTTGGTGCACGCGGAGGCTACCCTCTACGAGGGCGCGACCTTTGTCCTTTGCCCCCTCGAGCGAACCGCGCCCTGGGCGCGCGAACTCGCGCTCGATTTGGTCAACCGAGTGGGCGCCCGGCCCCTCATCCTTCCCCCGGATCTGCACGATCATCTGGTGGCCACGATAAGCCATCTGCCCTATCTGGTGGCCGCGGCCTTGGTGGGCACCACCCACCAGGTGGGGAAGCAAGACCCGCGCGTCTGGCAGGTCGCAGCCAGCGGATTTCGGGATACCACGCGCGTGGCCAGCAGCGACGTCAAGATGATGTTGGACATTCTGCTGACCAACCGGGCCGCGGTGCTGGACATGCTTGCCCGCTACCTGGAAGAACTCAACACCCTGCGGTCACTGCTGGAAGAGGACAACGAGGGCGAACTGCGCCTGTACCTGGCGAGCATCAAAGCCCTGCGAGACGCACACTTTGGATGATCCCGTCAGATAGTTGTTCGGTCGTTTGAACACGTTACCGATGGCTCATGGACGATGGTCGACTCTGCATCCGACACTGTGGTGATCCAGCCAACCGACAAGCTATTCGGTCGCATTACGCTACCCGGTGACAAGTCGATTTCCCATCGGGCGGTGTTGCTGGCCGCGCTGGCCCGGGGCACGTCGCGCGTGTGCGGCTTCCTCTACGGCGGGGACTGCGAGGCGACCGTGAGCGCGGTAGAGGCCCTGGGAGTCCGGGTCGAGCGCCCCTCGCCCGACCACCTCGTCTTGCACAGTCCCGGGGTCGAAGGATGGCGTGAGCCTTCGGACGTCATCGATTGCGTGAACTCGGGCACGACCATGCGCTTGCTGACCGGGCTTCTGGCCGGGCAGCCCTTCTTTTCTGTGTTGACGGGGTCGGCCCAGTTGCGTCGACGCCCCATGGCCCGCGTTACCGTCCCCCTGCGGCAGATGGGCGCGACGATTTTCGGGCGTGAGGATGGGCGCTATGCTCCGCTGGTCATTCGCGGGGAGAACCTGCGGGGCATCGATTATTCCCTCCCCATTGCGTCGGCTCAGGTCAAGTCGGCCCTCATTTTTGCCGGGTTGTTTGCCGATGGGGAGACCATCATCCGTGAGCCTGGCCCGGCTCGCGATCACACGGAGCGCATGTTGACGGGGTTGGGCGCGCCCATCCGGGTGGATGGACACACCGTTCGCGTGGCCCCCCTCTCTTCCCCCC
>JALWHQ010000142.1 GCA_026983525.1 Anaerolineae bacterium
CTACAACCCCCTCCTCATCCCCGACTCCTGAACCTGTGTACACCTTCCGTTTCTTCAATCTGGGGGCCGAGCACTGGCTGGTCTATCTTGACATCGACAACACACGGGAGACGGGATACCGGATAGGAGGAATTGGCGCGGATTATCTTTTGCAGGACGCCCTGCTTCTTCGCTATGTAGGTGACGGCGAATCGTGGCAGTGGAAGCAACTCTCTTGCACGGTGGAATTCTCTACAGGGGAGATGGCCGTGTGGCGATTCCCCACACGGTGCGTGGCGGAATCCTCACACGCGCCTACTCTCGTCTTCCAACGCCAGGATGCCAACTGGACGGCCCTCTTCACCAGTCCCCCCATCGGAGCCCGGGATTATAACCTGACCTACCGAGAACCTCCACTGTTCTCTATCACCTTCGACTCGTACCCGTTCTTTGCTTCCCATATCGATCCTTGGTCCGACCGGCTGGACGTGTACATCGACACAGACCAGGATATGGCCACAGGGTGCGCCCGCGGGGGATTGGGGGCCGAGTTCCGTCTTTCCTTCTATCACGATCCCGAAGGTCAGGGACACATGGAATTGTACCGCTACCCCAAAGACGATCGCGGCTGCCAGAGCGGTGGGCAGTGGTTGCGCAGTTACACGCCTCAGGACAACGCGATAACGTGGCAGATTTCCTCTGCCATCCTGGGAGCCCCTCCTCACACGTACTACTTTGAACGCCTCAACAACTGGAATAAGGCTCACGGTAGCCCGCTGTTCGCGCTCGCCACATATGATGTGCGCTACTGGGAACCTGTGGGCGGTGGCGCGCCCGCGACACAGGGGAACCTCTCTACACCGACCCCTGTGCCCAACTACGTGTTCACCTTCTACAATCTCGGCGGCGAGCACTGGCTTGCGTATCTGGACACGGATAACAATGCCAACACCGGGTACAGCATCGCGGGGATCGGCGCTGAATATCTCTTGCAGGACGGGCTTCTCTTCCGCTACACAGGCGACGGGACGACGTGGGACTGGAGCGAGCAAACCTGTTCTATCTTCTTCCAGGGAGGCACGAGGGCCATATGGCGCTTCCCTATCACCTGTGTCGGCAGTCCCGACGACCATCGGGTGGTGTTCCAGCGCCTCGATGCGAACTGGACCTCCCTCTTTACCGGAGAGCCTGTAGATACACAAAATTATACGCTTGCCTACCGTGAACCTCCCGTATACACCATATCTTATCGGTCTCGCCCCTTCTTCTCATCTACACGAGACCCTTGGGCCGATCGATTAGATGTATATGTGGACGCAGATCAGGATTCAACGACGGGATGTGCACGAGGGACCATAGGAGCGGAGGTTCGTCTTTCTTACTATGAGGACCCCCAGGGGCAGGGACATATGGAGATATACCGCTACGCGGCGGACGACCGCGCATGCCAAGCGCAAGGACAATGGATGGGCGCGTATACGCCAACTCAGTCTACCGTTACCTGGGAGGTCTCTTCCCTTATTCTGAGCGAGCCGCCCAATACGTACTACTTCGAACGCTTGGATAACTGGGCGCGCGCGTTTGGCTCTTTCCCTCTGGAGGACCCGGACTACACGGTCATCTTCACCGAAACCATCGGTGTCCTTCCGACCCACACCCCCACCCCAACGCCCCGGCCACAAGGTACGGCCACACCTACGAGTACTCCCACCCTCACACCTACACCTACGTTTACTCCCACGCCTACCCTCACTGCCACATCTACCCGCGCTCCCTCTGCCACCCCAACGTTGACGCCTACAGAGACGCCTACTTTCACGCCAACCTCGCCCGTCACCTTCACGGCGACATGGACGCCATCCCCCACCCATACTCCTACTTCCACGCCATCTTCTCCAACTGCGACCGCTACCGCAACCCCCACCCCAACCTCGGAAGCACTCTATCATCTCACCTTCCACAACCTCGGCGGAACGCACTGGATGGCTTACCTGGACACGGATGCCGATGCGAGCACCGGATATCGAGTGGGAGGAATAGGAGCCGAATACTTGGTACAGGACGCCAGCCTGTTCTCTTACGCGAGGAGTGGGACATCGTGGAACTGGCAGCCCGTGACCTGCGATGTGACCTTTACCCCTGGCAAGGATGCTGCGTGGCAGTTCCCCGTCGCTTGTACAGGCGCCGCGTCAGACCATCCGCTTGTGTTCCAACGCCTCGATGCGTCGTGGAATACATTGTTCACCTCTCCTCCTATAACGACCCACGGATATGTGGCCACATACACAGAACAAGTGACGACTCCCACACCGACTCCCTGTTATCGGGGGATCTTCGGAACGGTGTATCACGATCGAGACAGGGATGGAACGCGTGACACGTCGGAGTCTGGAATTGGAGGAGTGCTCGTCACTCTATCTGGGCCCGTGTATCGCGCCATCGTTACACGTGGGGACGGAACATACGCATTCGTTGGCGTTCCCCCGGGAAATTACACCATTACGGTTGTGCATCCCAACGGTTGGATGGCGACAAGCACGTATCCATTGCATATCACCATGCCCAATTCGTACTGTTATCGCATATACGGCCAAAACATCGGCATGGCATCGCCTTACGTCATCTCCTTCACGTCGCAAGCGTACTTCAACGCGCCACGCGACGACTATCAGGACCGGCTGGACGTCTACATAGATGTTGACCAGAACGCGTCCACAGGATGCGCGAAGGGGGGATTAGGCGCGGAAATGAAACTTTCCTACTATGAAGTGGCCGGTACGGGCTACTGGACGCAAACGCGCTACCCCGCCAGCGATACAACATGCACTACAGGCGAAACTTGGATGGGCACGCTAACTCCCTCCGGTAACACCGTAACCTGGCGATTGGCCAACATCCCCGGCAATCCCCCCAACACGTATTACTTCGAGCGCCTGGACAATTGGAGTGTAGACTACGGCTCCTCTCTTATTACAAATGCCTCCTTCAACGTGAGTCATACTGAACCCCCACTCTACACGATTTCCTTCACATCGGATACCTACTTTGCCGCCCCGCGTGACGATTACCAGGATCGTCTCGTCGTCTACATCGATGCGGACCAGGATGCAACCACCGGATGTGTTCGCGGCGGCATAGGCGCAGAGGTCAGGCTCGCTTACTACGAAGTGACCGGCACGGGCTACTGGACAAGAACGATCTACCCACCGAGTGATACAGCCTGTACCACAGCAGAAACGTGGATGGGCACGCTATCACCTACGGGACATACGGTTACATGGATCATCTCCGGTGGCCTTTTAGGTACACCTCCTCACATGTATTACTTCGAGCGCCTGGATAATTGGGCCCAGGCATACAGCGCCTTGCCCTTCACAGACAATGACTACGTCGTCGCGCATACCGAGCCTCCCCCCACGCCAACCCCCACCTTTACACCAACGCCAACCTTCACACCCTCACCTACCTTCACGTTGACACCGACCCCAACGCCGACACCGACCTCGACGCCAACGCCAACATCAACCCCAACGCCGGTACCAACTTACACGTTCACCTTCAACAACAACTACGTGACCGGAGATCACCTGTTCTTGTTTCTGGATACAGACAACAATGCCACAACAGGGTATAACCTTGGTACCATAGGCGCGGATTACATGATCCAGGACGGTTTCCTGTTCCAACATACAGGGCCTGGTTGGACCTGGTCGGCCGTTTCCTGTTCCAGTTTGAACTTCACGTCCGGGGCCACGGCCTCCTGGTCCTTCGCAAGCACCTGTATTGGCTTTCCTGCTTTGGGCTATCCTGTTGTCTTCCAACGCCAGGATAGCAGTTGGTCGCCCGTCTATACCAGTGGCCCTATAACCGTTAATTCCTACACGATCACTCACACCGAACCTGTCCCAACGCCAACGCCAACTCCGACGCCGACATCGGTATCGAATTACACGTTCACCTTCAACAACAATTACACCGGGGGAGACCGACTGCGGCTTTACATGAACACGGACAACAATGCATCCACGGGCAACTGGCTGGGCGGCTCCGAGTACATGGCCGAGTGGTACCCCACTGGTTCGTACGCGGCCATGTACCAGTGGAACGGCTCATCATGGGTGACCATCGGTTGTGCCTCGCTCAGCGCGAGTGGCACCACTTCCACCCAATGGCAATTCTCACCCTCTTGCATCGGATCACCCGCCTTCCCCTTCACCGTCAACTTCGTTCGCATGGATAGCTCCTGGAGCATCGTGTACAATAGTGGAGCAATTGTAGTGAACACTTACACGGTTACTCATACAGAACCGTGATGCTCGGTATGAATGGTGGAAAACATGTACTGTGGGCAGATTAGGGTGCCCACAGTACATGTTTTTTTCCTTCTCTTTTCCTATATCACTTACCGTAGGTCCTATGGCCATGAGCACACCCCTCTTCTTGGGCATCGACATTGGCACTACATCGACCAAGGCCGTCGTGTACGACCCGGCCCGCGGGGAGGTCGTCCACGTGGCCTCTTACCCCACGCCCATCCAGCATCCCCGCCCCGAGTGGGCGGAGTGGGATCCCGACGCGCTCTGGGACGCGGTCGTGCGCGCGGTGCGCGAGGCCGTGGCTCGAGTCGAACACCCCGCGCGCATCGCCGGCCTGGGCATTGCCAGCGTGGGCGAGGCTGGCATCGCGCTGGATGCGCGCGGCCAACCGTTGCGCCCCATCATCGCCTGGTTCGACCCGCGCGGCGAGGAGTACGTGGGCCAGTGGTGGCGTTATCTGGACACCCGCCGCCTGTACCTGATTACCGGCCATTTCCCGCGTAGCCTCTACACCGCGTTCAAACTCCTCTGGCTGCGCGAACACGAGCCCGATATCTACGAGCGACTGGCTCGCTGGCTTTTCGTCGGTGATTACATCGCCTACCGCATGACGGGTGTCATGGCTACCGTGCCCACCCTGGCCGCGCGCTCCCTTCTTTTTGACGTCGTCCACCGGACATGGAGCTCTGATCTCCTAAAGGAGGTCGGCCTGAGCGAGAAGCATATGCCCCCGGTTCAGCCTACCACCGAGCCCGTCGGCCATCTCCACCCCCAGGTGGCCGAGGTGTTAGGCCTTCCTGCGGGCATTCCCGTGGCCCTCGGCGGGCATGATCACGTTGTGGGCATGTGGCTGGCGGGCATTACGTTGCCCGGTCGAGCGGTGGATTCCAGCGGTACGGCCCAGGGCATTGCGGTGGAGATTCCCCGATTTGTCGGCGAAGCCGGCTACGACGCCCAACTCACCTGTTATCCTATGGCCGTGGGCGACACGTACATCCTGCAAGGGGGAATGCCCACAGCGGGCGCGGCTCTACAATGGCTCGCCGATCTCATCGCGGACGGCAACGTGGAAACCTTGCTGACCTGGGCGCAGGATGCCGAGCCGGGCAGTCGGGGGGCAGGCGTTATTCCCTTCCTGCGCGGGCCGGGGCCGCCCTACCGCCGCGCGTCGCTGCGTGGGGTCTTCTACCAAATCGACCTGGCCGTTGGGCGGGCAGAAATGGCCCGCGCGCTGGTAGAAGGTCTTGCCTGTTTCCTAACCGACGTCATCCGCCTGCTGGAGCAGGTAAGCGGTGTGCGTGTACAAGAGGTGCGGGCCATCGGGGGCACCAACCGCCACCCCTTCGTGCTGCGAGTCAAGGCCAGCATGGTGAACCGCCCCGTGGCGCGCATAGAAATCCCCGAGGTGGTGGGAACAGGCGCGGCCTTGTTGGGAGGCGTCGTGGCCGGGTATTTCCCCAACAGTCGCGCGGCTTTAGAGAACGTGCGGCCGCGTGTAGCAGCCTTATCCCCGGAGACGGCCTGGGTGGAGGTGTACGAGGAAGTCTATCGTCGTCATCAAGCTTGGATGCGCGCTGCCCTCACAGCGACCAGCGAATAGTGTCCCACGCAGGGACGGCCTTCTCTATGTCCATAGGATGCCATCCCTACTCCCGCTTGTACGGCTTTAGCAACGCGGCGGGGTAGGTGGCGTTGCGGCCGGCGATGATCAGCGCGGCAATGGTCACCAGATACGGCAGGGCCAGGAAGGTCTCATAAGGCACGGGCAGGTTCAGACCCATCGCCTGGAGGCGCAGTTGCAGGGCGAACGTCCCCCCGAAAATGAGGGAACCCACCATCACCCGCAGCGGATCCCAGTTGCCGAAGATGACCAGGGCCAGGGCTACCCACCCGCGCCCGGAGACCACGCCGTGGGTGAAGGAGCCCAGTTGGGCCAGGGAGAGGAACGCACCGCCCGCGGCGATGAGGCCGCCACCAATGGCCAGGGCTATGTAGCGAATGCGGAACACGTCCACGCCCGCGGCGTCCGCAGCCTCGGGATTCTCCCCCACCGCGCGCACGTTCAGCCCAAAACTGGTGTGGTACATGAGCCACCAGGCCAGGGGAACCAGCACCAGAAAGGCGATGTAGGTGAACAGGTACTGGCGGAAGAGCACACCCAGCACGGGCACGCCCTCGAAGAGGGACAGTTGGGGGAAGGGTTCGATGGAAGGGGGCACGGAGCGGCCCCCGTAGAGCAGGCGAAATGCGAACAGGGCCATGCCACCCAAAAGCAGGGTAATGCCCAGGCCCGAGACGTGTTGGTTCACGCCCAGGGACACGGAAAAGAAAGCCATCAGCACCCCCGCGGCCACACCGCTCAACACCGCAGCCCAGAAACCCAGCCAGAGGGAGCCCGTGTGGTCGGCCACAACGAAGCCCACGAATGCGCCAAAGAACATCGTCCCCTCGATGCCCAGGTTCAGCACTCCCGACCGCTCGATGAGCATCTCCCCCAGCGCGGCCAGCAACAACGGCGTCGCCACCCGCAACGTCGCCGCGAGCAAGTTCAGCACAAACGTCTCCATCCACGTCCTCCTAAAAGGGCCTTAGAGAGTTCCGAAGTCTATCAGACTTCGGAACTCTCAGAGAGTAAGCGTATTCGGTAGCGTTGCAAGGGGATGAGGGCCAGGGCCACCAGGAGCATGGTGGCCTGGGTGACCTCCCCTAGGTAGACGGGTACGCCCATGGCCCGACTGAGCGTCTGCGCGCCCGTGTCGATGAGGCCAAAGAAGAGCGCGGACACGGCCACGCCCCACGCGTTCAGCGCGCCCAGGGTGGCGATGATGATGCCCGTGTAGCCGTAGCCCGGCGAGATGGCCTCGATGAGGTGGAAGTGAATGCCCGCCACCTCGACCGTGCCCGCGAGGCCGGCCACACCCCCGCTGATGAGCGCGGCCGTGAGCACGGTGCGCTCGACGGGCACGCCCATGAAGCGCGCGGCATTGCGCCCCAGGCCCACCGCGCGCAACTTGAGGCCGAACGCGGTGCGCGAGAGCACGAACCAGAGCACCACCACGGCCAGCACCGCGACCACGAAGCCCAGATGCAACCGTGAGCGGGGCACAATCTTGGGCAACATGGTGCTGGCAGCAATTTCAGGGGATTGGGGCCAGCCCGAGACGGGGTCGCGCCACGGGCCGTTGAGCAGCGCGCTCACGATGAAGAGCATCACCGAGTTCAGCAACAGGGTGGTGACCACCTCGTCCACGGACCAGCGCACGCGCAGCCAGGCAGGGGGCAACGCCCACAGCGCGCCCGCCACGAATCCCCCCAGCAGCATGAGGGGAATAGCGAGCACCGAGGGAAGCCCGCCCAGCACCGTGCCCAGCCAGGCCGCGGCAATCGCACCCGCGTACAATTGCCCCTCCGCGCCGATGTTCCAATACCCCGCCACGAAGGCGAAGGTCACGGCCACCCCTGTGAGCAACAGGGGCGTGGACTTCACCAGCACCTCCAGCGCGCTCACGCGCGAGGAAAGGGGCGCGATGAGGAAATAATAATACGCCTGCAGGGGGTTCGCCTTCCCCCACAGCACGAAGATGGCCGTAATCACGAACGTCAGAATGAGTATCAGCACGGGCAACAGGGAGCGAAACCAGAAGGGCGCTCCCGTCTTTTCAATGCGAAGTCGTAGCCGTCGCTGTGCCAGCACGTCCCTGCTCCTTGGTTGCCCCCGCCATCAGCAACCCCAGGCGCTCGGGGGTTGCCTCCGACGCGGGAAGTTCGCCGACAATCTCGCCCTCGTAGATGACCGCGATGCGGTCGGAGAGGGCCAGGATTTCGTCCAGGTCTTCGGAAATGAGCAACACGGCCGCGCCTCTATCCCGCTGGGCCAACAACTGCTGGCGCACGTACTCGGTAGCGCCGATGTCCAGGCCACGGGTCGGTTGGGCGGCGATGACGACCTTGGGCTGCCGCGAGAGGACGCGCGCCAGGATCACCTTCTGCATGTTCCCCCCCGAGAGTTTGCCCGCCTTGTCCGTGGGCCTGGCCTTGATCTGAAACTCACGGATGAGGTGCTCCGCGTGCTCCAGCATGGCCTTGCGGTCGAGGAGGCCGTTGCGGGTGAACGCGTCCAGGTGTTCCAGGGCCAGGTTTTCGGCCACGGTCAGGTCCGCGACCACCCCCTCATGGCGATCCTCGGGAATGCGCCCCACGCCCGCGTCCGCGAACTCCACAGGTTCCGCGCCTGTCAGGTCACGCTCGCCCACGAGGACGCGACCGCGTGTGGGCGCGCGCATCCCACTCAGGACCTCGGAGAGTTCCTTCTGGCCGTTGCCGCCCACCCCCGCAATGCCCAGGATCTCCCCCGCGCGCACGGTGAGGGAAACACTCTTCAGCGCGGGCAGGCCCTGATCATCATTGGCCCACACGTTCTCCAGGCGCAACAGGGGTTCCTCCCCCTGGTGAATTTCCTGCCGCGTGACGCCGAAGGTCTCGCGGCCGACCATCATGCGCGCCAGTTCGCGCTCGTTCGTCTCCGCGGTGGGCACCGTCCCCACGACGCGACCGTCGCGCAGCACGGTCACGCGGTCGCTGATGCGCATGACCTCGTCCAGTTTGTGGCTGATGAAGACGATGGAGAAGCCCTGCTCGCGCAGCCGCTCCAGGGTCTGAAAGAGGTTGTCGACCTCCTGGGGAACGAGGACCGCGGTGGGTTCGTCGAGAATGAGGACGCGCGCGTTGCGATACAGGGCCTTGAGGATCTCCACGCGCTGCTTCTGACCCACTGAGAGGTGCTGCACGACCGCGTCGGGGTCGACGTAGATTTGGAAGCGCTCCTCGGCCTCGGCCACGGCCTGGCGGATGGCCTCTCGGTTCAGGCGGAAGTCGTCGGTGTAGCCGAGGACGATGTTCTCGGCCACGGTGAGCGGGGGCACGAGAGCAAAGTGTTGGGTGACCATGCCGATGCCCAGGGTGAGCGCGTCGCGCGGGGAACGGATGTGAACATTCCGCCCCTGGACGCGAATCTGGCCTTCGTCCGCGCGGTACAGGCCGTACAGAATGCGCATGAGGGTCGTCTTGCCGGCGCCGTTCTCGCCCAACAGCGCGTGGATTTCCCCTGGCTTGAGGTTGAAGTCGATGCGGTCATTGGCGACGAGCGCGCCAAACCGCTTGGTGATGCCCAGCATTTCCACGAGATACATAGCAGCGCTCCCCTAAGAGACGATGGACGATGGACGAGAGACCATAGTCTGCCATCGTCCATCGTCTATCGTCAATGGTCGTCGATGGTCTATCCCCCTAATTCTCCGGCGCGGGCTGATTCTCGTCGATGGGCACGCGGAAGAGGCCCTTCTTGATTTCGTCCTCGCGCTTCTTCACCAGGTCCAGAATGTCCTTGGGGATGTGCTTGTCCATGCCGTGGAAGGGGGCCAGCCGCGCGCCGCCCTTGGCCATCATGCTGAAGTCTTTCAGGTCCTGGGCCGTGTAGGTGCCCGCCTTGACCTGCTTGATGACGTACTGGACGGTGGGGCGCATGTCCCACACGGGGCCCGTGAGCACGTTATTGGGGCCCAATTCGTATTGGTCGCTCATGTTGCCGAAGGCCCACAGGTTGTTCTCCACCGCGGCCTCGATGACGCCGAAGCGCTCCGCGAAGAGCACGTCCGCGCCCGCGTCGATCTGGGCCAGCGCGGCTTCCTTGGCCGCGGGCGGGTCGAACCAACTGTTGATGAAGGTGACGAGCACCTTCGCGTCGGGATTCGTCTCCTTGACGCCGTAGATGAAGGCGTTGACGATGCGGTTCACCTCGGGCACGGGATAGCCGCCCACGACACCGATGACGTTGCTCTTGGTCATAGCGCCGGCGATAAGGCCGCACAGGTAGGCGGGTTCGTGAATCCAGTTATCGAACACGGAGAGGTTGGGATCGGCGGGGCCTAAGCCAGAGCCGAAAACAAAAGCGATGTCGGGGTAGTCGCGTGCCACGCGGCGTACAGCCTCCTCGTTCCCAAAGGCATCGCCAAAGATGGCAGTGGGCTTCTTCGTCTCTGCCACTTCGCGCAGGATGCGCTCCATGTCACCCGCATAGCCAATGTCATCCGTCCACTCGTAGCGAATCTGGCCGTTGTCCGCGGCCTCTTGAAGCGCGGCGTGAATTACACCGTCCCAAGGCTCCTCAATGGGCGTGGCAAACGCGGCGTAGAAGAGGGGCGGTTCCTCAGCCTTGGGCGCGGGCGTGGGTGTCGCCTGGGGCGCGCACTGCACAGCAAAAACAACCATCAGCAAGAGGACGACGAAGAGGTACAGTCGACGGGATCGCATGGCTTTCCTCCTTTGGTATGGTGTGCACAAGTCGCCATCCATAAGATTGGACGTTGGGGGATGAAAGTTTGTTGGGATGTAGGGGGTATCGGGTATTGGGTACTTAGAGATTGGAGATTAGAGATTAGGCTGTTCTCCATTTATCGACTTCGTCGTGGATTACCGATACCCGATACCCGATACCGTTCATTTACACTTCCCCAATATCCTCGTTCCACAACTCGGGGTGCGTGGCGATGAAGTCCTTCATCATCTGGATGCACTCGGGATCGTTGAGCACTTCCAGGGTGACCCCGCGGGATTTTAGGTACTCCTCGGGGCCTTTGAAGGTGACGTTCTCGCCGATGACGACACGAGGAATTTTGTAAAGGAGAATGGCACCACTGCACATGTCACACGGGGACAAGGTGGTGTACATGGTGGCCCGACGGTATTCAGCGGGGGAAAGGCGGCCTGCGTTCTCCAGCGCGTCCATTTCCGCGTGCAGAATGGCGCTGCCCTTTTGCACGCGGCGGTTGTGCCCGCGACCAACGATTTTGCCGTCAATCACCAGGACCGCACCAATGGGGATGCCGCCTTCTTCCAGTCCTTTGCGGGCCTCTTCGATAGCTGCACGCATGAACTCATCCATAGCGCTCTCCTCTCGAGTGTGGGTGTGCACAAATCGTGAGGAATTCACTATTGTAAGGCATTATACATTATATCGAGATTTTTCGAAAGTACAAGTTCACTTGTCAGACGTGATCGCCCAACGATCAGGTTTGCGAACATGCTTGACGTCCTCCTCTCTCAAGGCTACAATCGCTCAAAAGACCGGCATTCTTGCCTAATAGGACGTGAGCCGTGGCCGATTTCTCGCAATTTTTGGTTACTTGGGAGGCAACCCTCGACCCGCGTCATCCAGAGCGGGCCACTCCTCCCGCGCGCGTCCTCGGTTACGGCGAAATCAGCACCGTGTTGGCCATTGACCACCCGGACCTGCGCGGGTACGCGCTCAAGCGCATGCCCATGTTCCGCAACGAAGAGGAAGTGGACGCCTACCTTGCCTTGCACGAGGAGTACGTGACTACCCTGCGCGACATCGGCATCCACGTGCCCGAAACCCGCCTCGTCACGGTCAAGCGCCCGCGCGGGGGCTATGCCATCTACATCCTCCAGCAGCGGATCCCGGGCAGGAACATCGGCAATCACCTCATTCGTACATTGCCCCGGGAAGCAGCGTTTACCCTTGTGCGCCGGGTTCTAGAGGAGACACGCAAGGTGTACCGTTTCAACGCAGCCCACCGGGGGAAACTGGAACTGGGCTTTGACGCCCAGATATCCAACTGGGCCGTCCTCAACATGCCCGAGAACGCCACCACCCTGCCCGACGGGATACAACCGGCCTATTTCGATACCAGCACGCCCCTTCTGCAGCGCAACGGCCGGGAGCAACTTAACCCCGACCTTTTCCTGCGCAGCGCCCCCTCCTTCATGGTGTGGATCATCAAACTCCTGTTCCTCGAGGATGTAATGACCCGCTACTACGACTTTCGCAAAGTGGTCCTGGACCTCATTGCCAACTTCTACAAGGAAAAGCGGGCGGAGTGGATCCCAGCGCTTGTGGACGCGGTCAACGAATGGGTGAAGGATTGGCCCGAGTGGCACGGCTCACTTTACACAGTGAAGGAAGTGCGCGATTACTATCGCGAGGACGCTTTCATTTGGCGCCTCTACCTGGCCGCACGCAAGATGGACCGCCGACTGCACGAATGGTTGCGTCGCGAGTACCCCTACATCCTCCCCGAGCACATCGAGCGATGAGCATGGACCCGCTGTTACCGCCGTTTCCAGAGGCCCTTCGGCTGGCTTTGCGAGATGACCGTACCCGCCACAACCTGCAGGACGTCATCGCCGCGCGGCAGGCCATGCGCGCCCAGGCCTGGCCCGCCTCACCACGGATACAGCGCCTGAGCGAACAGGCCCGCCGATCCCGCGAGCATACGGCAGCCCACTTATCCGAACACCTTGCCCTGCTGAGTGAGCGCGCTCAGGGCAACGGCTTTCACGTATTTCAGGCTGCCACATCTGTCGACGCCGTGGCGCACATTGTGGGGCTACTTCAGAACGCGCGGCCGCGCACCATCGCCTTCGTCAAAGGGGGCGTGTTGGACGAAATCGGCCTGTGGCGCGCGCTGCAAGAGGCGGGACTGCACACAGTCGATGTGGACATGGCCGCGTACCTTCTGCGGGCCATGGGCGACCTGCCCGCCCACCCCGTTGTCCCTCTGGGCCACCTTTCCGTGCGGGATATGACCGCCCTCTGGGAAGAAATCACGGGACACGCGTTGCGTCCCCAGCCCGAGGCGCTGGTCAACGCCCTGCGAAACCGGATCATGCCCACCTTCGAACGCGCGGACGTCGGGATCCTCCCGGCCACGTTTGCCGTCGCCGAAACAGGTGGCCTGATCTTCGCCGAGGATGAAGGTCACGTCGCCAAGACCCTGGCCCACGCCTCCACCCTGATTGTGATCATGAGCATCGACCGAATCGTGGAGCGCTGGGGGGACGTGGGCCCCTTGCTGGAGGTGCGCAACAGACACCGCGCGGGCGAGACCCTTCCCCGCCACACGGTCGTTCTCCGCTCGCTCGACGCCGGCCTGCGCGCCAGGGAAATCCACCTTGTTCTCGTGGACAACGGCCGCTCGCGATGGGCGGAATGGGGGTTCTCGGAGGCCCTCATGTGCATTGGGTGTGGGGCGTGTGCCGACGTCTCGCCGGTGATGCACAAAGTGGGGGGCCAGGTCTACAACAGCCCCTACATGGGCGGCATTGGCGCCGTAATCTCCTCCCTCCTCTGGCCGAACACCCACGGCGACATCGCCTGCCTCACACCGCCCTGCTCCTCGTGCCGAGACGCGTGTCCCCTGGACATTCCCATCGATGAGTTGCACCGGCGAATTCGCGCCAGGTTGCCCCGCCCACCGGAGGGGAGCCTGGCGCGGCTTGTACGACTTATGCCGCAAAAGGGCCAGGAGTCCCCTATTGAGTGGGAGGCTCCCTTTGTCTACCCGGGGCAGATGGAACATCTCCCGGATGGCGGGGAGCAAGAGGAGGTGCGTTCTCCCCTTGAGCGGCTTGTCCGCGGGCTGGTCGCGCGCGGCATCGCCGTGTATAGGGCCGAGTCGGCCGTGGCTGCTCGCCTTCACCTGGCAGGCGTGCTAAACGCCATGAACATTTCCCGGGTCATTGGGTGGGACGAGCGCGACCTGGAACTGCCCGGCCTGAGGGACGCATTGGAGGCGGTGGGCATTGCCTACATCGGGCCGGGGGAGGCTTTCACACGGCAAGAACACCTTGCGCCTGCCTGGGCACGCGCGGCAGCGGGCGTTGTCGTGGCCGATGCCGCAGTGGCTGAGAGCGCCGCGCTCGTGTTGAGTCTGGGCAGACAACGGCCCCTGGCCGCGCTGACCAATGCGCGCACCCTGTTCGTCCTTGTTCCCGCAGGGCGCCTTTTCCCTACCTGGCAGGATTGGGAGAGAGCCTGGGCCGGAAATTTGGTCATAGTGAGAGGCCCGACGCGCACCCTCATGGTGCGAGGGAAAGAAGTGCAACCCGGCATGGGCGTGGAACACATTCACGCCATTGTGATTGATGATTGAGTGAATGGACGAAGGGGTTTACCAACAGTGTCATGAACTATGGCGGGGGTAGATGGGAGTCGAACCCACCGCGGCCGTCTCTGTGACGCCCGCCACGCGGTTTTGAAGACCGGGGGGGCCACCGGGCCCCTTCTACCCCCACAGTGATTGTAATGGTACAGTCGACAGGCCGACATCGAAAAGCGCTACAACAGACGTATACCCAAGAGAGAAAGCAACAGCACAACGGCCAGAACAGCCAGTATCAGAATGATGATGCTCAAAGTCACTGCAACCATGAAGCCACAGCCAAACTGGAGCCCATCGGCAAAGGTGAGCCCAGAGGGGGCCAATGATGCCTCTTCGATTTCTGCAACGCCTTCTTCCATGTGGGACATGGGTGCCTCCAAAAGAGACCTTACCTCTCCTCGCGAACCGCATTCCTTATTATATCCAACCCGTCGGAGGGCGCAGAAATCCCGCGCGTCCGAGGCCAAAGAGCACGTGACCCACGCAGATGGGCACGCTCGCGTTCGAAAAGGCGCCGCCCGCGCGACTCCCCGCCTCATCCCCATCCTATTCCTCCTTCTCGGCTTCGTCCTCCTCATGTGGAGCGCGTCCACCCAGGCCGGAACGTACGATGAGGTCACCTTTCTGGGCGTGGGGCGCTACCTCTGGCACACCGGCGACTTCGACATCCAGCACGCGCGCTTTCACCCGCCCCTCATGTACTACGTGAACAGCATCTTCCTCGAATTGGGGCCGGGGCGATGGGATCTGGGATTGGACGAGACAGGGCATTTCACTTACTTCGCTGGTCGCGGGTACCTCTACCACTCAGGGTTGGACCCTGACGCCGTTCTCCTGTTGGTGCGTTACCCCTTCGCGCTGCTGTTCGTCCTCTTGGGGGCTGTGCTGCACCGCTGGGCGCGCGACGTCCACGGCCCGCGCGCCGCCCACCTGACCCTTGCCCTTTACGTGCTCTCCCCCACCGTCCTCGCCCACGCCAGCATCGCCGGCAACGACTTCCTCCTCACCACCACCTACGTGCTCACCCTCTTCACCCTGTGGGAAGCCACCCGCCGCGGCGGCCTCTGGCGGTGGGCGCTGGTCGGCGTTCTGGCCGGACTGACCATGCTCACCAAGGCGACCGGCGTCGTTCTTTGGGCCCTGGTGCCAACGCTGGCCCTCTGGTCGTGGTGGCTGGCGCGAAGGGGGGTCTGGCCGCACGTCCTCTCCTTTGGGAAAATGGCCCTCAACCTGCTGTTAGGCGCGATGTTGGCCATTCTCACCTTGATGGTCGGGTACGGGTTTCACTCCCTCCCCGCCATGACACCTGCAACCCGCCCTCACCGCATCATTGACCTCCTGGTGGGCTGGCTGGGCCCCACCGTTAGAAACGTAGTCTACACCTGGGTCGAACACCCCATACCCGGCTACCGCTACGTGACCATGCTCAAACGCCAGTTCGGGCACGTCACCGGCGGCCACGAGGCATACCTCCTCGGCGAACACTACACCGACGGGCGATGGTACTTCTTCCCCGTTGCCATGAGCATCAAAACCCCCTTAGGGACGCTGCTTCTCTGGCTGTGGGGGGTGATTCACAGCCTCCGGGTCGCGGTTCAGGGGCTTGCCCGGCAGCAATGGCGTGCGGTGGGCTGGGTCGTCTGGTGGAGCCTCCCCATCGCCGTTATCTTCCTGCCCGCCATGCCGGGAAGCGCCAACATGGGCGTGCGGCTTATCCTGCCCGTTTACCCCTTCCTCTTCCTCCTCGCCGGAAGCGTCGGCGCGGCCTTGCCCAAGGCAAAAGGGATGGGTCGCCCCCTATCGCTCAGCACAATCGTCCACCTCCTCCCCTGGCTCCTCGTCCTCGCCAGCGCGATCAGCGTGGTAAACCAGGCCCCCCGCTACCTTTCCTACGTCAACGAAGCCTGGGGCGGGCCGGATCAGGGCTGGCGCTACGTGGGGGATTCCAACTACGACTGGGGACAGAGTTTGAAGGAGTTGAAGGCCTATTTGGACGCCCGCGGGTGGGGGGACGAGGAAATCTACCTGGCCTATTTCGGTGGTGAACTCCCCGCGGCGCGCGGCATCCGCTACCGCCCTGCCCCGTGTACCCCTGTGCGCGGCATCGTCGTCGTCAGTGTGACGTACCTGCAAGGCCTGTACCTGGATGACTCCCGGTGCTACGCGTGGTTGCGTGACAAGGAACCGGTAGCGCGAGTGGGCCATACCCTATGGGTGTACGACCTGCGGTAAACCACCAGCCGTTACGCTCTCGCCTGGGCCTCCTGAGCATCATCCTCTTTGGGATGGCCCTGCGCTGGCACCTGTGGACGACCTTTCGCTTTCGCGAGGACGAAGCCCTCTACGGCTACTGGGCCTGGCTGATCTACTCGCGCATCGACGTCATGCTCCAGACCGCGCCGGTGGACAAGCCCCCCCTCTTCCCGTACCTGTTGGCCTCCCTGTACGACATTTTTGGTCCCTCCGAGGCCTCTGCCCGCCTCCCCAACCTCCTCGCTTCGACCCTGAGCCTGCCCCTTGTGTACGCCTGGGCGCGCGACCTGCTGGGACGGGATGTGGCCTGGCGTGCCCTGTTACTCTACGCCGTGATGCCCTTAGCCGTGCTTCTTGCCCCCACCGCTTACATGGACGCGCTCATGGTGGGATTTGCCCTCCTCTCCGCCTGGGCCGCGGGACGCCACCGACCACACCCCTGGGCATGGGCACTGGTGAGCGGTCTGGCCCTGGGCGCGGGGATGGCTACCAAGCCCTTTGTCGTGCTCTGGCTTCCCCTCGTGTGGGGATTGGCCCTGATTCGGCAGCGAATAACCGTCGGGTGGGCCTTCTCATGGGCAATTGGGTTTGCTTATCCCCTGTGGCGTTGGTGGACGTGGGAACGACTGCGCGGCACGCCCTCCACCCTCCTTATGGGGATGGTGCATTACGGTGGTCTGGGGTGGGCGCCGCCCATCCAATGGGTGGAACGAATCGGCGCCTGGGTAGAAGTGGCGGCCGCGTCTTGGGGAGGCACTCTCGTGTTGGCCCTCGTCTTGATAACGGCGGTTGTCGGTCTCTGGCAGGCGATATTTCACGTAGGACGGGACACCTCTACAGGTCGGGTAATCGGGTGGCTTTGGGTGTGGAACGTGATGGTCGTCTTGGGGTACACCCTTAGCACCCTGGCTGTATGGGACCGCTACTTGCTGACATTGGCCCCGGTATGGGCCGTCCTTACGGCCTGGGGATGGCACACGTGGGCGAGATATAGCAATAAAAAGCGCCCAGATGCACGTAAGGCACCCAGGCGCCTTTTTCGTTGAGGTGGAGATGCCGGGAGTCGAACCCGGGTCCGGAGGATTGATCGCAAGGCCTCTACAGGCTTAGCCGCTGTTTTGCATCTCGCCCGGTGGCGCCCCAGCGGCAGGGTCCAGCCGGGCAAAGCCGCTTCATGTCTTTCGCCGGGCGTAGCGGCGTCCGCCCGACGGCACCCCATGTCTCTGACGGCACATCCTGCAGGCCATGGGGGAACCCGCAGGAGGCCGTGGCCCTACGCTTTGAGGGCCAATTGCCTTTTACCCGCTTACGCCGCTACAGCCATGGGCTGAGCAGCGGGGCGAGCAAAGGCAAAAGCAGCCTTAGCTTTGGCACTTATTTGTGGTGCCCGTTGGTCACGGGGTCAGGCGCCCCGGCCTGCAGCCTTGCGACTGCCTCCCCCGTCGAATCCAGTCATCCCCACGATATCATATCGTCTACCCACAACTCCATTATACTGCTACGCTGCCACAACGCAAGTCGGATTGCCTGCATGAAAATGTCTTCCACCATGAGGGCATTGACGGAACCGGACATTGCTAACGGGAGAAGCCAAAGCGGGGGAGAATTTACCCGGGAGGGTGGACAAAGGAGGTCCATTGGCCTAATATTAGGAGAGAGCGTTATGAACCTTGTAGCCGAGAGTCGTCTTGCGGCCACATTTGACTTAGGCGGCGTTGGGGGCGTCGTAGTACCCAGGCCTTGAGGTGAGGGAACCGACTGAGTTGCAGGCGAAAAAACGTGACGACGGCGGCCTTCGAGGGGATACTACGACGTAAGGGGCGCGCGCTGACCATCTCTTTCATCTGCTTTGGACTGGTCATCGCGTCCCTCGCCGCGGTGCTGGCGCTGGCCGTCTTCTATGCACAGTGAGGAGGAGGGCTCTGGTCATGAGAGAGAACATCAAACGGTTTCATCCTCGCCACGCATCGCCAAAGGTCGCGCTGCTGGGCATGTTTGGGACAAGCCTTTTTTGGGCGGGGGCATGGGTGAGCCTTGCGGCCCTCTCCCCGGTCATGGACGGGGTGATCACTCTCGTGGATTCCGGTCCGTCCTGGTACGTGCAGGGCCTGGGGGTGATCCTTGCCCAGGTCATGTTTGTTCTCATTACGTCCGCCATCCTGGTGGGACTCCTGGCGTGGCCGGTCTGGTTGGTCTGGTTGGCCTTCTACGCGCGAGCACACATCAAAGGCATATACCGCCAAATTGCCCTGGTTCTGGGGGGATTGGCGTTGAGTGTAGGAGGGGGATTTGCCCTGCTGGCCATTGGCAGCACATTTTGTCCCTGGGCCAAGGTCGCCTGGGAAATGGCCCAAGGCTCCACACACCTCCGATACCAATTGTTGGCTCTAAGTGTGCTGGCTGGGATTCTGCCAGGCGCGAGGCGTTATCTCGGCGGGCGCGGCCAGTTGGGCAAGAGGTAATTGATCTTATCCTTCGGGGGCGGGGGCGCGAGGAGGTACACGTCCACCCACTTGTACCATAGCACCAGGTTGTCGTCGTCGTACCCCAGGTCGATGCGCCGGCCCAAAATGCGGCTTCCCGTGTCCGCGGCGTACCCTTTCCCATAGCCGGGTACGTAGACGTTGCTTCCCAGGGGAATGACCCGAGGATCGACGGCGACAATGCCGTGGCGCATGGGGATTCCCAGTCGAGTGATGCCATACCACGGGCGGTCAGGAGATACGCCCGCGGTGGATTTGCTGTACGACGTGGCCAGCATGCGGATACGCCGCCAGTAGGTGATGACCCCATCCGGAGTTTCCAATGTGCGCGTGACGATCTTGCGCCCGTAAGCAATGACGTTCGTGATGGGCTCCTGGGCCACCCAGGCATCGATGAGTTCCCGACTGACCTCGACCCCATCTTCCACCCGCACCTGGTATCGCCGCCGAAAGATGCCCGGACGCCCCGAAGTGACCACCCGCCGTCGGTCGATTTCCAGGTCGTCGTCGGGTACATACACCGTGTCGAAGGGAATGCGCTCATCCTCCACCTGGACAAATTCAGACACGCGCGTGACCCGGATACGCATCCCCTCGCGTATGGGCGTGGCCAGGGGCGGGGTCACCACGTCGAGTCCGCTGAGGAAGACCCCCTGCTCGGCCAGGGCATCCGCGACGGTGGGCGCGCGCGTGCGCGTCTGAAGCGTCTTCCCATCGGCCTGCACCACAATGGGGATAGACCGCCTGATGACCACCCGCATGTACGCGGACACGGGCTCGCCGAGCCCGGGGTACACCTCGTCTCCCAGGTAGATGGGCACCCCCGCATCGTGCAGGGCCTGGCCCACGGTAGCGGCAGTGGTGCGCACGGTGTACGTGGCTCCTTCGTCCGTCACCAGCAGGGGGATGGCGCGGCGCACGGAGAGGGAAATGGGCGCGATGGTGCGGTCCCAGGGCAAGGTGGCCTCGGATGTGTGTTGCCAGGAAGGTGCGGGCAACCGCGCGTCCACCGGAACGGGCTCCCCTTCCAGCCGAACCTCATCCTCGTCGTGGACGAGGACACCCGCTTCTGCCAGGACATCGGACACGCGCGCCGCGCGCGTGAAGTGCACCGCGCGGCGTCCTGCTACTTCCAAGATGACCGGACGTGCGCGCTCGATGCGAATGGTCATGCTCGGCTCGAGGGGGGTGTCGAGTGGAGGATCGACCGTGTCCTCCGGGCGGAGAGAAATCCCCAGGTGGGTGAGCAGGTCGCGAACACGCGGGGCGCGCGTGTCTACGTTCACCTGTGCATTGCCCACTTGGATGGTTACCGTTTGTTTGGACGGAACGAAAAGCATGGCAGCAGCGGCCATGAGTACAAGGGCAATAACCGTAGGAATGAACATGCTGATGCCGGATGTGGTGGGTTGTGCTTGGACGGAGGTCATTATCCCAACGTACTCTCTGGCGGAGACTGGGGCTTGCCTGCGGACGTTGTTTTCACACGGGGAGTACGGTGTAAGCGAACGGGTTGGGTACGTCGTCGGTACAGCCGAATGTTCAAAAGTTCGACAAAGAAGGAAAAGGCCATGGCAAAGTAAGCGTAATTCTTCAGGCCTAATGCTTCAGCCTGCTCGGGCGACCAGCCCTCGGCGATGAGTACGGCACCGATGAGAACGAGGAAGGAAAGGCCCAGCATCTTCATGCTCGGATGTTGCTCCATGAAACGGTTTATCGCGTCCACGGCTATGATCATAATGCTCGCGGCTACCAGGATGGCCGTGACCATCACCCAAAACTGGTTGGCGATGCCGACAGCCGTGATTACCGAGTCCAGGGAGAAGACCATATCGATGAGCGCGACTTGAACGAGCATGGCAGGGAGAGTAAGTCTGTTCGGAGGCCGATGCCCTTGTTCGGGCTCTTCCGCTTCCAGACGGGCGTGAATCTCGTGAGTGGATTTGGCAAGGAGAAAAAGGCCACCGGCAATGAGCACGAGGGAGCGGTAGGTAAGGGGATGGCCCAACACCACAAGGGCCACCACGTGACGAAGTTGCTGGATCCAGTTGATGAGGGTGAGGAGAAGGAGACGACCAACCACAGCAATCGCGATGCCTAAACGTCTTCCCCAGGCCTGCTCGTGAGCGGGCAGACGAGACGCGAGGATGGTGATGAAAATGATGTTGTCCACGCCCAGGACGATTTCCAGGGCGGTCAGGGTGATTAGGGCAATTAGGGATTCGATCATCGCGTTTTTGACCTCCTCCCGCTCTCTGGCGTTCGCCTCGCACTCCGGCGAAGGTCAACCCGAACGGGGCTTCTGGGCCACGATGCTGCTCACCGCTTTGTGTCCGCGCGTCAGCGGAAGATCACTCCCCACCTCCCGATAGGCCCACACGTGCCAATCCTTCAACCAGTTCAGCAGTTCTCCCGGTTGCAGCAGGAACCGCTCTTCCACCTCTGGCCGCGTCCACTTCCACCAGACATTGAACGTCTCGTAGATGATGAAGCCGCCCGGCTTCACGGCCTCGCGCAGCGTGGCCTTCAATTTCGGTTCCCAGTAGGAAAAGCAGATGACAAGGTCGTAATGTTCGCGCGGGAACGCGAAGGCTGTCAAGTCGGCCAGGATGAAGGAAACCCGGTCGGACACGTCGGCGGCGCGGGCACGACGTTGCGCCTCGCTCAGGGCCACCGCGCTGAAGTCGATGCCGTGCACGCGGAACCCCCGGCGGGCCAGGAAGATGCTGTCCCGCCCCATGCCACAAGCGATGTCCAGGGCGCGGCCGGGGCGCAGCCGCCAGAAGTGGTGCACCAGCCAGGGATGGGGCGTGGTCTTGCGCGGGCCGCCCCCCGCGGCGTAACGCGCGTTCCAGTGCAGGCGCGAGTTGCGCTCCACGTCGTCCAGGTCGCCGATAACGCGCACATGCTGCGCGATTTCGTCCAGCAGGTCCCGTTCGTGCTCCATGCTTCTCCTAACTACCCGATGTGACTTTCCGATACCGATGCTCTAACTGGACTTTTGATAAACGGTCGCCGACCGTGAGTAAGAGAGGTGAGTGGGAAAGGAAGGGAGAAAGAGATCTACATGTTGTGGCTCGGCGAAGCCGAGCCACAACATGTAGCCTTTTCTTTCTTTCCTCCTCCCATCTTTCTCGATACCATGAGACTTTATCAAAAGGCCACTTAACCGATGAGATACAAGACGATATCCACAAGGAAGAGGAGGATAATTGTGCCTTCGAGCAGGGTCATGCGGGTATCGGCTGCCTCCTCTACCAACAGGGTGTAGATTTCCCGCAGGTTGTCGAGTTTCCCCTGGACACCCTCCATCCAGGTGTGTACGCCAAAGACTTCCGTGGCGCCCGCGTAGACGCGCGCGTAGAACACGTCCTCTGTCAACCGGAGCGCGTTGATGACGCGACCGGAAATCTCGGTCATTTCCATGATCGTGCGCAGGAGCCGGTTCAGGATACGCCGAATGTGCCGATAGCGCAACACCCCACGGCCCGCCTGCTGCAACAGTTCCACCTCGTCATAGGCCGCGTCCAGCGCTCCGTCCAGCACCCGGTCAAAGAACGCGAGTTCCAGCAATTGGGCCGTGGCAAACTCCAGCAGGTCGGGCACGTCCATGATGCCTTCGGCATCGTACACAAAGGCCGTTTCCCAGGAGATGACCGCCAGATCCCCCACGGCATAGGTGTACGCGTATTGAAGCACGTCTTCCTGCACCTGTGGGCTCAACGGGTACTCCTCGGCCATTAGCAGTCGGGGGATGTCCACCCGTTCCATGAGGTATTCGGCAGAAAGGGAACCATTGCCGTCGAAGGATTGAATGAAGAGAATCAGGTAGTCTTCCTCTTCCCACGCCTCGGCATCCCATTCAGGCTTGTACAGGGCCTCACTCAGGGTGGACATCAGGTCCCGCACCAGGGGACGGGCATATTGGCTTGCGTCCGCTTCCAGCACCTCGCTTAGGTAGCCGTACACCGCGTCCATCGGCGTGTCGGTGGGGATGGGGACCTCGATACGGACACCTGCCACACCGAAATCGTACAGGCGCACGAATGCCTGGTGAACCGGGGGGAGGTGGGGGGAAAGGTGGGGGGGAGGGGGGGGGGGGGAGGGGGGGG
>JALWHQ010000143.1 GCA_026983525.1 Anaerolineae bacterium
GGTCTGGCTTACGCGGGAGCGCCGTTTGGCCAGCAGGTCGTCCACCTGGGCCAGGGCCGCGCGCGCCGCCTCTTCCGTCTCCGCCTTAACCACGATGACCAGGTCGTCCGCGCCCGCTGCCTTGGCCTCGGGGGTCAGCAACTCCACCTGGGCGAGCAAGTCCTTATTCGCGTCCGTCCCCATGACCACGCCCGCGTCGAGGACGCCGGGGAGTTCGGTGAGCGCGCGCTGGAGTTGCATGAGAACGACAGAATCATGATACGCACCGGTTCGGATTTCGGAGAGGATAACCGTCATTGTTCGCCCTTTTTCGTTGGATGATTTAGGAGTACAGAGTGCAAAGTGAAAAGTGAAAATGCGGCGTGCGTTTCCTTTCCATACCCCAGCGATTACCCAATACCCGATACCCAATACCCGATACCCAATACCCGATACCCAATACCCGATACCCACTACCTGGTACCTGATACCTGATATCGGGTATCGGGTACCAGGTACTTATCCCTTGCCACCTGCTAACTGCTATTCGCTAACTGCTATCCGCTAACCGCTATCCGCCATCATCCACACGATCGTCCCACCAGCCAGCCGATGAAGAAGGCCACGATGCCGACGACCACCGCGAACACAAGGGGCTGCTTTTCCGGCGGCACGAAGTCGGCGAAGACGCCGCGAGCCACCTCGAAGGTCATGCGTGCCATGCTGGGGGCTTCGACCTCGGGTGGGGGCGGGCCCGAAGGTTCGGTCGTGGTCTGGCTGGATATGGCGGATGGGGCAGGCTCGGGTTGGGGCTGCATTCGCGCCTGCACCTGGCGGTCGAGGGCTTGCAGGGCCTGGCGGACGATGGCGCGCGCGGTGCTCTCGATCAGCCGTTGCCCCACGCCCGCGATGCGTCCCCCCACCTGGGCCTCGCCCGTGTAGTGCAACACGGTTTTGCCGTCTTCCTCCTCCAGGCGCAAATCCCCCTGGCCGTTGAGAAATCCCTGAGGGCCTTTACCCGTCACCTCCAGGTGGTATCCCTCGGGCGGACGAACGTCGGTGAGCACAACCTCCCCTTCAAAGCGTCCCTGCACCGGCCCCACACGCACGACCATCGCGCCCCGGTAGTGGTTCTCACCAACTTCCTCCAGGGTTTGGGTGCCGGGGAGAGCTTTCGCCAGGGCGTTTGGATCCATGAGGACTTCCCAAACGACATCACGAGGTGCATCGAACGTATAGGAACCTTCGAGTTTTATCATATTAGCCTCCTAATGTAATAGAAAGTTGTCCTAGTTCGAGGCTATTCTGAGTGTGGAGCCGGAACTCCTCTCG
>JALWHQ010000145.1 GCA_026983525.1 Anaerolineae bacterium
GTCCCCGCCCACCCGAAAGCGGGAAAACGCGTACGCGGCGGGCGCGCCTGTGCTCAGGGCCACCGCGACGGTCATCACGCCCACCACGATGCTGTTCAGCAAGTAGCGCGGGAAATCCGAGCCCAACACATCCCGCCAGTGGACGAGGGTGGGGGGAAACAGGGCCACCTCTGGGCGGGAGAGCAGGTTCGGGGGCTTCAACGAGGTGAGGAAGACCCATGTATAGGGGAAGAGCACGGTCATCAAAGCCAGGATGAGGATGAGCATCGTTAGGGTGTATGCCACGCGCGCCTGCATTTTGTGCGACATCTCATTCTACCTCCTTGCGCATGGCGTAAACGAGCGCGACCGAGAGCACGAGGGTGACCAGCACCAGGGTGTAGGCCATGGCCGCGGCCTCCCCCATGCGGAAGAACCGGAATCCCACACGGTAGATGTGGTACTGGATAACTTCCGTGCGGCTGCCGGGGCCCCCGCGCGTGATGGCGTACACGTACTCGAACACCTTGAACGCGTCCAACATGCGGATGATGATGGCGGCCATAATGATGGGGCGCATCAGGGGCAGGGTGATGTGGCGGATCATCTGCCAGCCCGACGCGCCGTCCACGCGTGCGGCCTCGAAGGGTTCCTTGGGCAGGGACTCCAACCCCGCCAGCAGGAGCAACAGCATGAAGGGCGTCCACTGCCACACGTCGATGAGGATGATGCTGTACAGGGCCAGTCGTGGGCCGAACCAGTCAATGGACACCCCCAGCCATTCCCGCAGCACATAGGGGATGACGCCCAACTGCGAGTTGAGCAGGAAGCGAAACATGAGACCAACCGCGATGGGGGTGATGAACATGGGAGTGAGAAGGACGGAGCGGAAGACATCGCGAAAGGGCAGGCGACGTTGCAAGAGCAAGGCCAATCCGAACCCGAGGAGGAACTCCAGGCCCACCGCGAGCACGACAAAGGTGACCGTGTTGCGCATGGCCGTCCAATAGGCGTCGTTGCGCAGCAGGCCCAGGTAGTTGCTCAGGCCGACAAAGCGAACCTCTTGCAGGCGCGTGAGGGTGTAATCGTGCAGCGACACCCACAGGGAGAAGAGGAGCGGGTAGATGAGCACCGCCAGCAGCAGCACCAACATCGGCGCGAGCAGACGGTAGGGGAAGGGTAAGGTCGGACGCAATCGGCGGATCATAGTTCTCCCTTACTCTTGACCTCCAATCCCTCGAAGTCTGGCCGACGTCAGACATCTTTAGGCCCTCACCCCTCACCCCTCAAAGATCGTCGAAAGCAAGAAGGACGACCTGTTTCCCCC
>JALWHQ010000146.1 GCA_026983525.1 Anaerolineae bacterium
GGGGATGGTGTTGGCAGCGCCTGGGAGCATCACGCCGCACACGAAGTTCAAGGCGGAGGTGTACGTGCTGAAGAAGGAGGAAGGAGGGCGGCACACACCGTTCTTTGATGGATATCGTCCGCAGTTTTACATCCGGACGACGGACGTGACGGGGACGATTCACCTGCCCGAGGGCGTGGAGATGGTGATGCCTGGGGACAACGTGAACCTGACGGTGGAGTTGTTGAAGCCTGTGGCAGTGGAGCAGGGAACCCGGTTTGCCATTCGTGAAGGTGGTCGCACCGTCGGCGCCGGCGTCGTAACGGAGATCATCGAATAAGGAACGGTTGAAATAGCAAGGTAGGGGCACGGCGCGCCGTGCCCCTACCTTGTGGTATGAGGGGGATTCTCGATGGCTAAGAAGGGAAATCGAATCCTTGTTACTCTGGAGTGTACGGAGTGCAGAGAACGCAATTACTTGACGAGCAAGAACAGGCGCAATGATCCCCAGCGCCTTGAACTGCGGAAGTACTGTCCGCGCTGTCGTCATCATACACTGCACAGGGAAACGCGATAAGGAGCATCTTCGGTGGCCAAAGGGAAAAAGAGCAAGGTAGTCCACACAAAGGAAAACAAAAAGGGCGGTACATCGTTCTTCCAAGATAATCCCATCACGCGTTACTTGAAGGAAACACGGGCGGAAATGGCAAAGGTGACATGGCCGACTCGCGATGAGGCCATAAGGCTCACCGGCGTTGTCTTGGCCGTCACCGCAGGCATGGCCGTATTTCTCGGCGTTGTTGATACTGTATTTTCCACGCTGTTCCGCTTGATAGTGGGCACATGAGAAGCGAAATCCATGAGCGAACAAGAACGCCAGGTTGCCGAAGAACAGGAGATTGAACAAATAGAACAGAAGGCGGGGGAAGATCTGCCCCCTACCCCATCGGATGAGGCAGAACCCCAAGATGTGTCCCTTTCATCAGTAGAGGAAGAGGACGGGGAGGAGGCCCAATCCGAGGGGGAGGCAGAGAGCACCTCTGAAGAGGCCCAAGACGAGGAGGCGGAACGTCGCGCGCGTGCCAAGTGGTATGTCATCCACTGCTACTCAGGCATGGAGACCAAGGTCAAGCGCAACTTGGAGACCCGCATCGAAACCATGGGTGTGCAGGACCGCGTTTTCGAGGTCATCGTGCCCATGGAGGAAACCATCGAATTGCGGGACGGGGTGCGCCGTCGTGTTCCACAGCGCATCTTCCCGGGCTACATCCTCGTTAACATGATCCTCGAAAAGGAGGATGGACATATCGACGAGGAAGTGTGGCAAGCCGTACGTCATACCCCTGGCGTCACCGGCTTCGTAGGCCTGGGTAACCGCCCTACGCCCCTGTCGGAGGAAGAAGTCGAAGCGATCATGAAGCGTATCGAAGCGGAAGAGCCGCAATTGAAGGTGGACTTCCGCGTGGGAGAGCGTGTGCGCATCACGTCTGGGCCCTTTGCAGACTTTACGGGCACGGTCGTAGAGTTGTATCCAGACAAGGGCAAAGCGCGCGTGGCCGTTTCCTTCTTCAACCGCGAAACTCCGGTAGAAGTAGACTTCTTGCAATTGGAGAAAGTGTAAGATGGCGAAGAAAGTCAAGGCCGTAGTGAAATTACAATTGCCCGCGGGGAAGGCCACCCCTGCACCACCGGTTGGCCCTGCATTGGGTCAGCATGGTGTCAACATTATGGCCTTCTGTAAGGAATACAACGCCCGCACGGCCAACATGGCGGGCTCCATTATTCCCGTTGAAATTACAATTTACACCGACCAGTCCTTCACCTTTGTGCTGAAGACACCGCCCGCGAGTGACCTGCTGAAGAAGGCCGCGGGTGTCGAGAAGGGCTCCTCTGAACCCAACCGTATCAAGGTGGGCAAGGTGACCCGTGAACAGATTCGGCAAATCGCCGAGATGAAGATGAAGGACTTGAACGCGTATGACCTTGAAGCCGCAATGCGCATGATCGAAGGATCTGCGCGAAGCATGGGTATTGAGGTAGTGGATTAGGTTACGGGTTGAAGGGTGAAAGGTGAAGGTTAAAGGTTAAAAGTTAAAGGTTGAAGGAGGTGAGGAGGCTGGGGGCAAGCACCTTTAACCTTTAACTGACCTTTGGTAACTTGTAACCTGTAACCTGTAACCCAGGGAGTGGGAGGAGTCGAAAGGCTCCGTTCGAACCACGGAGGTGACATATGCCAAAGCGAGGAAAAAAGTATAAGGAAGCAGCATCTAAAGTCGACCGCTCCAAGCTCTACACGCCTGAAGAAGCAATTCGGCTAATGAAGGAGGTGGCCTACACCTCTTTCGACCCCACAGCCGAAGTCCACATTCGGCTCGGCGTTGACCCTCGCCACTCAGATCAACAAGTTCGTGGTACGGTTGTTCTCCCCCACGGCACGGGCAAGAAAGTCAAGATTTTGGTGTTTGCCGAGGGAGAGGATGCCCGCATTGCTGAAGAGGCGGGAGCCGATTACGTGGGCAGTGATGAGTACGTGGAGAAGATTCAAAAGGAGGGGTGGCTGGATTTCGACGTTGCTATTGCTACCCCCCAGATGATGAGCAAGGTCGGACGTTTGGGGCGTATCCTTGGCCCTCGCGGGCTTATGCCCAGCCCCAAGGCGGGCACCGTAGTGCGGGGGGAGGATCTGCCCCGGGTCATCGACGAAGTTCGCCGCGGTCGCGTGGAGTTTCGCGTGGATCGGTCCGGCAACCTGCACATTCCCTTCGGCAAGGTTCGCTCGTTCAGCGAGCAGCAATTGCTGGAGAACCTGGCGACGATCATGGATGCGGTGATTCGGGCCAAGCCCGCCGCCGCCAAGGGTACGTACATCCGACGGGTCACCCTGGCCCCCACTATGGGGCCAGGCATCAAGGTCGACCCGCGCTTGGCCGAACAACTGAAGCCAGAGTAATATCCAATACCTGATATCTGATACTTGGTGCCCGATACTTGGAAGTCGGAGTAAGGGTTGGATTATGGGGCATTAGGTATCGGGTATTGGATATCGGGCATTGGGTACTACCCACCGAAGACAGCAGGTGCACGGCGCTTAATTCCCCGTCGGGGGAGCCTGCCGAGGCGGGACACGGTGATGCAAACGCGCATGATACCGCGCCTGTCTTCCGGTGGGCGCGGTTTTTTGTTGGGGTTGGGGTTGGAGATTGAAGATTGGAGATTAGAGATTAGAGATTTTCACTTTGCACTTTCTATAGAAAGGGGGGATGAATTTGCCGCTAACACGAGCACAAAAGGAACAACTCATTGAGCAGTACATGGACTTACTCCGCAATAGTCACGGCCTGATTCTGGCCGACTATCGCGGCCTGACTGTCAAGGAGATGCAGGGCCTGAGGCGACAGGTGAAGGACGCCGGAGGGCATCTCCAGGTCGTGAAGAACACTCTGTTTAGGATTGCCATGCAGCGGGTGGATATGCCGGTCCCGGAGGACCTCCTCGTCGGCCCTGTTGTTGTCGGGTTCTGTGTGCAAGATGTGCCCCCGGTGGCAAAGGCTTTTGTGGAGTTCGGCAAGGAAGCGGCCTCTTTCACAATCAAGGGAGGCATGTTAGGCGAGACAATCCTCTCCGTCGAGGAAGTGGAGAACCTGGCCAAACTGCCTCCGATGGAAGTCCTGCGCGGCCAACTCCTTGGGGCCATCCAGGGGCCGATGACCAACTTGGTAGGCGTTATCTCGGCTCCGCTGCAGGAGATCGCCTACGTCTTGCAGGCTCGTGCCGAGCAGGGCGAGGCTGCTTAAGGCGATCAGCACTTTTGATGAAAGGGGGAATAGAGGGAAACGAAAATCGCTTTTCCCTTTCCACCAACCCAATCACGAAGAGAAAGCACAAAGGAGGGTAATTCATCATGTCCGAGAAGTTGGAACAAATCGTCGAGTTGCTGGAATCGTTGACCCTTGTGGAAGCCGCAGAACTCTCCAAAATCCTCCAGGAGCGGTGGGGGGTGAGTGCGGCCGCTCCTGTGGCTGTGGCCGCGGTGCCGGGTGCTGCACCGGGCGCTGAAGCAGCCGCCGCCGAGGAAAAGACAGAGTTCGACGTTGTCCTCAAGGAAATCGGCCCCAAGAAGATTCAGATCATCAAGGCTATTCGCCAGATCCTGCCCAACTTGGGTCTCAAGGAAGCCAAGGAACTGGTGGAGAAGGCTCCCACCACTATCCTCGAGGGAGTTTCCAAGGAGCGGGCCGAGGAAGTGAAGAAGTTGCTGGAGGAAGAGGGCGCCGTCGTAGAACTCAAGTGACCCAATGTCCACTGAGCGAGGGCTCGCGAGTCGAACGCCTGATTCAACTCGCGAGCCCTAAAATGTCACTCTACCCTAAAACACGCCTCCCCTCCTCACATATCTTTGCATATCTTCATCCACGAATCACTATCCTACCGGCTCATATCGTCCGATTACCACACACGCGTTTTGTCCCCCTAACCCAAAGGAGTTCGAGATGGCCACGCGTATCCCCTCTTTGACCTTGCGAGCCACATTGGGCACGTAGTCCAGATCACACTCTGGATCGGGGTGTTCGTAGTTGATGGTGGGGTGCAAGATACCGGTAACGATGGATTTAACCACGGCCATTGCTTCAATGGCTCCCGCCCCACCAAACGCGTGCCCGATCATCGACTTGGTGGAGTTAACGGCCAGGTCATACGCGTGCTCCCCGAACACCTGCTTGATGGCGTAGGTTTCAGTCTTATCGTTAAGCGGTGTCGATGTGCCATGTGCGTTGATGTATTGGACTTCCTCGGGCTCGACACGTGCATCCTGCAGCGCGCGACGCATAGCCATGATAGCCCCTTTGGCTTCGGGATCAGGGGCAGCCATGTGGTAGGCATCGGACGTGGCCGAGTGGCCCAACACCTCGGCGTAGATCTTCGCTCCTCGCTGCAGGGCGTGTTCCAGGCTTTCCAAAACAAAGACCGCTGCGCCCTCACCGATGACGAAGCCATCGCGCGTGGCATCAAAAGGTCGGCTGGCCTTCTGGGGTGGGTCGTTGCGGGTGCTGAGGGCCTTCATCATGCTAAAGCCCACGAAGAACGTGCGCACAATGAGCCCTTCCACTCCACCGCCCAACACCACATCGAGCACCCCGTGGCGGATCATGTCTACGGCCTCACCCAGAGCCTGTGTGCCTGCAGCACACGCGGTCACCACGGTGCTGGAAAGGCCGCGCAGTCCAAAGCGCTCACTGATGTGGAAAGCGGGTATGTTCGGCAAACCACCAATGGCATCGAATGGGCGCACACGCCAAACTCCCTTAGCCCCGGCTTTCAGTAGGAGGCTCTCATAAAGATCGAATCCTCCCAGGCCGGTCCCTATGACCACGCCGGCCCGCTTGCCCTCACGAGCCAGTACATCCTGGATATTCGCGTCCTCCACCGCCTGGGTTGCCGCGGCCAGAGCGTATTGGGACGCGCGCGCCATGCGGCGGGCATCCTTACGATCAATGCCAAAGGCCGAAGGGTCGAAGTCCTTCACCTCCGCCGCGATGCGCGTGGGCAAGTCCGATACATCAATACGCTGGACATAGTCAACGCCCGATTCACCCTTCACTAACCGTTCCCACGTCTCTTCCACAGAATGACCTAAAGGGGTGATTGCGCCCATGCCCGTAATGACTACACGACGGCGAGGCAGAAAATCACTCAAGCCCCGCTCATACAGAATCTTCTTCAGACGATTCAACGCATGAGCCAAACGATCGTCGGACGCGGGCCGTTCCAGTGCGTCCAACAATTCACGCAACGCCTGTCTTCCCTCAGACGGCAACTCTCTCAACAAACTCAACAGACGGTCATACATAGATACCACTCCTTTTCAACGAATCTCCAATCTCCAATCTCTAATCTCTAATCCCTTACTCAATCCCAAGTTAGGGACTGCGCGACACGAGAGACGATGTCCCCTTCTACAGCACGCACTCCCATGCGCACGGCATTACGCACCGCGTAGGCGTCACTTCGGCCGTGGCCCACGATCACGATGCCGTTCACACCGAGCAGGGGCGCGCCTCCGTACTCGCGCGGGTCCAGCCGCGCGTTGGCGGACTTGAACGCGGGTCGGGCCAGGGCCGCGCCCACCAGGGCCAGGGGCCGCTGCTTGATCTCTTCCTTGATCACGTCCAGAAGCATGGCGGCCACGGCCTCGGATGTCTTGATAAAGATGTTGCCCGTGAACCCGTCGGTGACGACGACGTCCGCCTGGCCGGCGAGCACCTCCTTGGGCTCTACATTGCCCACGAAGTTGATACCGCCCATGCGCTCCAGGAGGGCAAACGTTTCCTGCACGAGGGCGTTCCCCTT
>JALWHQ010000147.1 GCA_026983525.1 Anaerolineae bacterium
CATACACAACGGGGTGGTCGTCAAACCACTCAATGTCCTCACTATCTGCTGCCTCCAGATTTGCCCACCCATGTGCAGCGTAGGCCACCCACTGAACATCATGTGGAGGCTGAGGATCCAGGAAGAGATGGATGCTTTCCCAATCCCCCTCGTGGTCGTTGTGCCCACCGTGACCCGTGCCCCAGTCGTTGAAGGCGTAGAAGAACCAGTAATGCAGGATGAGGAATCGTTCCGTGGGCTGGAGCCCATAGTAAAGTACCGGGGCCGGCGCGTCTGGACGGCGAAGGTCGAAGGGCTTGTAGCGCCGGATGGCCTCTTTCCACACGATGGGGGGCAATCGCTGGGGAGCGATGTAATCCAGCGCGCGGATGACGAATCGCGAGAGCACGTCATATACGGCATCGAGCACGTCGTCCCAGACGGAAGGGGGAATGAAGAAGGGACGGGGTGGGGGACGTAGTTCGGTTACCTCGGCCAGGGGGGGAAGTAAGGCGTCAGAAGCGAAGAGCAGGTAGAGGTCGGTCGTAGCATTCGCGGGAAATTCCAGTAGGTCTTTTGAGTCGAGACGTCCTCGCGGGACGAGCAGATGGGGACCTGGACGGTACAGTGCGCACGCGCGGACGTAATGCTCTGCATTCATGGGGTAGAAATTTTCTGGGCGGTCTTCACCATCTCGACTGAAGATCAGGAGAGGAGCGTACCGATGAGCCAGCGCTTCGTATGTGTTCATAACCCAGGGGAAAAAGGTGGGGGCCCAAGTCATAGACTTGGGCCCCACACCCTCTGATACTTCTTGCTATCTTGACGGATAGCGGTAGGTGACTTCTAACATCGGCTGCAGCGTGGGGAACTCGCGGCTCACGAAGTACCACTCACCGCCGTTCGCCGCGTCGTCGCCACGCAGAGCGATGCCATACGCGTCACCCTGAAGCATTTCTTGAGCGATGGCTGTGACGTCAAAGGCCACCCAACCGGTGCCCATCACCTTTTGTGTGTCGGTGGGGCTGGGCGCGCGGTCTGCCGCGCCGTTGGCGCCCGGCTGTTCCCACTTCGTGCCGGCCATGGCTTCCCACCAGGTGGCCTCCATCTCCGACCACGGACGCTTGAGCGCGTAGGATCCGACCCAAACCGTGCCCTTGCCGTTGGTCGCGAAGACCTTCAGGCTGGCGGACACAAGTTCGGCATCCGGTCTCAAGCCGCTCAGGTCGAAGTTGAGGAGGGCCGTCTTGATGTCCTTGCCACGGACGATGAAGTTGCCATCGTCGCCCACCATGGGGGGCATCCACGGCACTGCCCACTGGTTGATGTAGGTGTCGGCGGTTGGCGTGAGGGTGACCGTCTCGGTGATCCAAGTGACCGGTTGCACCGGATTCGGATTCACCGTGACCTCCATCGAGGCCACTGCCTTGTGTCCGAGTGGATCTGTTCCTTCTACCATCACTTTGTAGGTTCCTGGCTCCTCGTAGGTGTGAGCCGCTACGTTGCTGGAACCGCTGGACTGAATGGGGGTACCGTCTCCCCATGACCAGCGGAAGGAGATGGGCTGGGTGTAAGGCATGCTGCTGGTCAAGACGGCAGTAAAGGTGACGATCTCCGACGCGTTCACCGTGCCGGGGCCGCTTACGGAGATGGAGACCTCATCGTCCAGCCACTCGAAGGCTCGCTTCAGGACGTCCTCACGCTTGGCAAAGCCCTTATCCGCGTGGGCGTTGCTGATGCCTTCGAGACCAAAGGCGAAGTAGATAGCCCGGCTGTCCGAGGTCGAAAGGCCCTCTTTGTCGCCCCGGAGGAACCACTCGAGGCGTGGTTCACCGCTGCGAAGCGTGGCAATGTAAGGTACGCTCTCGCCACTTCCCTCGGAAGGTGGCACCAGGGCGCGGAATGCAGCCATACCACCCCATTCGGGAGAGAAGGGCCCGTCGGGATAGAGTCCGTCGATGTACCCCTGATTCCCGGCTCCTGCTTCAAGGGTTGCGGTTACCACGCCACCCATATCCAACAGCATTCCATTGAAAGGCCCAACGCCCATTGCGCTTGGATGCGGTGAGTCGAACTTGGTGGGATCGTATGCATCCTCCGCCCAGTTGTACACACCCAGGCTGCACAGGACGCACCCACTGTCCGCGCCATCGATGAAGTTGGAGAAGTATCCGCTCCAGTCCTGACCGGTTACGATCAACTTGCGGCCCGGTGTGTTGTGGAAGAAGTCCAGGAGCCGCACGCGATCGGATGCGTCTGCAGTAACACCGAAGTAGGTCAGGAAGGAGTCTCCCGTGAACCAGATGACCTTATCGTACTTCTGTAGCGTGGCAATGTCCGGAAGGCCCGGACCGCTCAGCCACATCTTTTCGGCGTCCCAGACATCGTAGGTGACGCCAAGGCTTTGCAGCATGGCTTCGTAGTAGGGCCGATAGTCGGGCGTGTCCACACCGAAGAAGATGGGTTGCAGGAATGAGCCGTCATCATCGATGAGCAGGACCTCTGCACCTTCTTCCGGTGCTTGGACACGGACCCAGAAGGGGATATGGCCGCTGTGTGGGCCATGGCTGAAGTTGACGTAACCCCAGTAGTCACCGGGTTCCATATCCGCGGGTAGGTCGAGGGTCAGGCTGACCTTGTCCATGCCGCCTGCGGGCACGTTGACCGTGCTGCTGCTCAGGCTGACCGGCAACGTGAAGGGGGTGTCCACGGAGAGGTGCCATGTGGCATCGATGCCGATGGCGCTGTGGAACTCGATGTCCAGCGTCTTGCTTTGGCCCGGTTGCATAAGGCCGAACATGGCCGACTGGTTGTCAGGAATCATCCCTGTCGGGTCAACCACGCGCACAAATGCGCCCGGATCCAGGGCCTTGTCCACACGCACACGGCCCGCGCCGATCTCCATCGGGCCACCCAACGTGGTCTGGGCGTAATCCAGCCATACTTCACGCTTGGCTGTGGTCATCAGCGCGCTCTTGATCTGCCAGGGGGCCCAGTCTGGATGGGCTGCCTTAATCAGGGCCGCCGCGCCGGCCACGACGGGGCCAGAGGCGCTCGTGCCTGCCCAGGGCGCCCAGAGTTCAGCATCGGGGCCCTTGGTGGTCACGCCGTAGCCGCTGAGCACATTCTGCCCCTGGGCCACGATGTCGGGCACAATGCGGTTCAGAGGGAAGGCAGGACCACGGCTGGAGAAGTCGGTGAGTATGTCCTCAGGAGCCACTCCCGTGATCCGCGCTACTTCAGTGCCGATGTAAACGGTTGCTTCTCCGGGATTGGCGTTCTCGAATTCCACCATCGCCAACCCTTGCAGGTTGCCCACCATAAAGGCGGGAATGGTGATGTCACCCGTCTCCCCACCCATGGTAATGGGAGGCGCGCTTGGCACGTTGTTGTAGATAATCGCCAAAACCGCGCCGGCATCCTGGGCGTTCTTCACTTTCTTGTCAAAGCGACAAGCACCACGGGAGATGAGCGCGATTTTGCCGGCCAGTTCTTGATTGGGATCATCAATGGGATCACATGCCGTCTTGTTGCCGGGGTGGATGCGTCCGACGTCTACGTAGACCTCCTCGATGGCCGAGGTCAAAGTACCACCAAAGTCCGCCGGCACAGCAAGCATCGACTGCAGAATGTCGGGCACCTCTCCTGGGCCGGTTACTTTCGCCTCGTTCCCAAAAGCGCGCGTGTTGGCCGTCGCGCCAACGCTGATGCCGTTTACAGGCTGATCATTGCCGCCAACGGTAGCATTCCCACTGCGCCCTGAGTTGCCTGCGGACTTTACGACTACCACACCGGCCGCGCCTGCCGCCTCCAGTGCGTCGACAACGGGGTTAAACCCGGGTCTGAGCGGGACGAAGACGGTCTCCCCCCAGGAGTTGTTGACCACGTCCGCGCCATCGGCCACCATCATCTCGATGGCCTTCACCGTCTGGGAGTCGGACGCGTAGCGCGCGCTGGAGCCCGCGGCGCTGGGGTAGAAGATCTGGTAAGACATGAGGTAAACCTTGGGAGCGACACCGCTCAGGGTGACGTCCACTCCCTTGTACGTGGCTACCGTGTTCGGATTGGTTCCGATGATGGTGGCCACGCCCGTGCCGTGAGGATGGAGTGGCAGCGGTGCAGGAGGGACGGGAGGATCATCGGGGCGATAGACACCGCGCACCACAATGACCTTGGGGGTGGTGTAGCGGGTATCCCCCTTGGGGTAGCCGACCGGATAGGTGTACCCTGTGGGATCGAGGGCCGGGTGGTTGGGATCAATACCTGTGTCAATGACGGCCACCTTAATGCCTTCGCCCGCGACGTCGATACCCCCCAATTGCTGCCAGACAGCAGGAGCGCCGATGGTGGGGTTAACGACTTCCATGTTGAGTTCTACTTGGCGTTCGACGGTTACCGCCTTCACGCCAGGAATGCGGGATAGTTTTATGAGCGTTTGTCGGTCGACCTTGGGCAGTTCGACGACGAAGCCGTTGAGGACGATTTCGAAGGTCAGAGGGCGTCGCCGACCGAATTCATCCACGTATTCGGCCACACGAGCCCCGGGAATGGTGCGCTCGAGCGCGCGAATGGCCATTTCACGCTGGCGCCGCAATTTCGCCAAGTACGATTGGGCCTCGGGAGAGAAGACATCCAACTTTCCATCGGCCCGGCTCATGCTCATGGGCGCGCCCATCTCGCGGTAGTACACCGCCAGCGGGGCTCCTTCGAGCTGGACAATAAAGCGCTTGCCCCCGCTCGCTTGCGCTTGCTGGACAAGGGCATCCGTGTTCGGATCGACGGGTGCAGCAAAGGCTACTAGAGGGACAATCAAACTAAAGACAAGAATGAGGGTCAAGATACGCCATATTCGGTGATGCATGGCCTCCTCCTTAATTAGTGTGAGAGCAATGCTCTTTTAACAGGAGACGTTTGCGAACAATTTGCCCCTGCGTCCTTGAAGGAGCACGCTCAGGGCAGGGTATAGGATATGGACTGCATATACGAGGGGGAAAATGCAAAAGAACATCCGAAAACTGTTCATCTCATCACTTAACTTTCACCCCCTTTCTCTTGAGGTTAAAGATGAAACGGGATGGGGAACATAAAAGGTTTGGGTGACTGATAGAAAAGGTGGGCCTACTGATTGACCCCCTCAGTAAGGATGCATCAGACATTATACCAGAGTTATGCCGCTCGTCAAATCAGCCCTGCTCGTATCACCTCACTATAGGGATACGGATTTAGGAACGCCTGTGCGACAGCGAGGGCCCGTGGGAGTTCGCTCCTACCGAACTTTGCCCCTTCCCCGCCATCTTGAAGTTAGCCACGCTCGATGCATTGCTGGAAAAATTCCACGTGGGCTGGGTATCGGCCGTACAACTACAACTCCCTGAATCCACACTACAGGTAAGACTGGGCGCCCCAGGCGGAGTGGGCGTCGGGCAGGCGACGGTGATGACGTTAGATTCCGCCTGCGAAGTACACTGGTTCTCATCAGGCCTGCAGGCTATCACCTTGTACTGAATAGGCGTCTGATAACTGATCTCACCCTGGGGCACTTGATAGGAGATCGTGTCCTGCACAAGCCGCTTGTAATCATTGTTCCACCCTGTATTGGCCACATTCCTTGCCAGCCTATACCCACCTTCATTTGGAGAATCATTCCAAGCCAAATCCGCCGGCCCCCAGGGAGATGTACAAACACCGGTCAGATTGGTCGGTGGAGCAAGGGTGGGTATAGGCGTGGGCGTAGGCGTAGGCGGGGTGTATACTGCCACAACACTAACATCGTACAAGCCACAATTGTTCCGGGCTCCAATGATGTAGTACCAGGTTTTAGTCGGATCAGCCGTCTTGTCGACAAAAGTCGTACTCTTCAACCCATTCAAATCTGCCACCTTCACCCAATTGGGCGAAAAACTTCCCGGATATGACCAATCCTCACGATTGCTTGTCGAAATATCATTCACAGGGCTGCGAAAAACCCCATATCCATCAGCATCCGAACACCACCCACAAGCATTTGAGGACACCTCCCACCATACCATCACGATGCCACCTTGGGTATAACTTGGATATGCAAGCCAGGTAGGCTCTCCCGTCTCATTACATCCAGGGGGTGGAGGTGGAGGTTGGGTGGGCGTTGGCGAGCCCCCTCCTCCATTGCCCCCTCCATTGCCCCCGCTTCCTCCGGTGTTCGACGCACAAGCCTCCTCCCCACAGGCAGGACGGTCGTCAAAACCGCAAAACTTTTCTGTGGCCGAGCCGCAGGTGCCTGTATGCTCCCCTCCCTGGCAATTCACAGGCGTCGTGCCATCACAACACGTCTTGTAAATGCTCTCCCCGACCACACATCCCC
>JALWHQ010000148.1 GCA_026983525.1 Anaerolineae bacterium
CCCCTACTCCTACCCCCACATCTACGCCGACACCACGTCCTACCGCTACCCCCACTTCTACCCCCACACCCACTCCCACATGGACCCCAACACCCACGCCGAGCGCCACTCCTACCCCTACACCCGCAGGACCGGAAGCGATATTCCATCGCTATGCTGCCTCCCTTGCTTTCGTCGAGACTCCCCTGGGACACGGGACAGGGGTTCTTCTCTCGGGAGGCTATGTCCTTACCTCGGCTCACGTTGTGCTCCCCTTCGAAAAGGTACGGGTAGCATTCATGAACAAGGAAGAGCACAACGATGTTCCCGTCTCGCACGTTGACACAGTGGCAGACTTGGCTCTTTTGGGGCCCATAACGACTACGCTACCCGCGATTACCCTTTCCGCGCAGAAAGATCTCCCCCTTGGCACCGAAGTCTACGCCCTCGGCTACCCTGGGGCGGCAGAGGATTTCCCACAGCCAACGATATCGCGCGGGCTGATCTCGCGCTATCGTACATGGGATACCGTAGGTCTGACGTTCGTCCAAACGGATGCCTCAGTGGCCCCAGGACAAAGTGGCGGCATTTTGGTCGCCAAGGACGGGAAGGTTATCGGCATTGTGGGATACTCCCTGGCCCAACGCGAGTATGGGGTGGCTCTTACCGCGGAGGATGCGCAAAAGCGCGTGGAGGCCATGTTAGCGGGAACACTGCCCGATACTGCACGCTGGGTATGGACATCCTCCTTAAAGGGGCGGGTGATAGAAACGGTGGAACTCCGCCACGGCTGGTCAGAAGCAGCCCTTGTAATGCATGCTTCCGTCAATACAACGGTACACCTGACGTTCAAATTGGGGGTCTTCCGTAGTCCTGTAAAGTACACGGTGTATGACCCATCTGGGCGGATTAAAGCCGACGGCGAAATTTCCGGCAGTGAGGCATCGGACCAGTTTACCATTGGTGTAAACGGCCCCCACTATCTCCTCCTCATCCCTGCGACGAGAAAGGCACGGTCGATAAGTGTCGCGGTGGAAAGCAACGTCTCACTCGTCCGCCACCCTGAGTTCACCCAAGGCCCCCTTGTCAAGGTAGGGGAAACACGGTACGGTGTCATAGACTTCCCCGATGATGTGGACATCTATCGCCTTGTCCTTTCTGAAGGGGAAACAGTGAATGTCCACGTCTCAGGTTTGATGGTCGATCCCATCCTTGCCATTGACCTCCTGGACAAACCCTTGCCCGAAGAGGCCCTCTTGGGGGATGATAACAGTGGAGGAGGCGTGTTCGGAACAGATGCAGAACTAACGTTTCGAGCCCCGCGGCGAGGTACATACGCGCTGATCGTCACGGACCTATCCGGAGACGTAGGAGGATATGTACTGACTATCCGGAAACCCTACAAGGGGGCACCCACCCCTGTTATTATTCGACCTACTCCTACCCCTCTTCCCTCCAGTGCTGGACCGATGTATATCTACCGGAGCAAGACGGCTCCGTACGTACAAATTCGTTATCCTGCGAATTGGTCATCCGACATACCGGATTACATCAAACGCAACCTCTGCGACATACCCGGGGCCACACTTTGCCTGGCCGCCCCCTTCCCCGTAGCCTTCTTGACCGTAGTGGAAGAGAATCTAACGGACTTCGGCTTAGGCGGGATGACGGCGAAGGAGTACGTAAACTTGTGGAAGAAAGCGTTTATCGCCCGAGGGGCGAAGATCGTTCACGAGGAGTGGACGAAGAACAAGCAGGGGCTTGATGTCTACCTCGTAGAAGCCTCGTTGCTTGACGGCCGGGTAACCATCCACAAGTTGATGTACGCAAATGACAACAAAGGTGTGGCCGTCACCTTCACTATCCTGAAGCCGGACGAAATCCTGCCAAACGAAGTGCATCGATTTGTACGCGACACATTACCCCAGATCGTCCGCTACGTGTTCTCTACCTTCACTGTGGAACAGTAGGGAGAGGCTTCCCAAGTGCATGGGCTCTGAGAGTGCATGGGGCGCAGCGGCGCTGCGCCCCTCCCTATTCCCGCAACTCCTCCAGCATGGGGCGCAGTTTGTACTTCCGAAAGTGTTTCTGGATCAGTCCCTCCAGGTAGGAGCGCCACTCGTCCTCTTTGCCCATGACCTGGTAGGCCCGCTTTACCCGTCGCAGCCAGTCGACCGCGTGGTGGTAGGCCTGGGAGCGCCCCGCGTCCATGATCTCCTCGGCCTGGCGACGGGCAATGCGCGCCGCGCGCTCGGGGCGGTGCGGAAGCGCAGCATCCACCACGCGGCGCATGGTGTCGTAGGAGACCAAGCCGTCCTCCACCGCGCGCAGAGCATCATCCCACAGCCCCTCCTCGAGGAAAACGTCCACCCCCGCGGCCGGACGCTGCCGCAGGAAGGCCAGCAGGTCCTCGCGCAGGCGCGGCCATTCCTCTCCTGCCAGCGCGCGGGCCTGCCGGTACAGGGCGAGGGAGGGAAGCCGACGAAACGTGCGCACCACCGCGCGCAAGGCCAAGTCCCGTCGCCCAGCGGCTTCGGCGCGATCCGCCAGCCACGTGAGCCACTGCGGGGAGAGATCGTCCACCTCCTCCTTGTCCTTCTCCAACACGCTCGCGGCCAGGTCCAGGGCCTCGGCCGTGCGGCCCGCCTCGTACAGCGCCTGAATGACTTCCTCCCACTCCCGCCCCCACAGGGGCGCCATCTGCACGTACGTCAACGCCTCGTCAACCCGCCCCAACTCGATGAGTTTCACCGCGTAGGCTCCATCCTCGCCCGCCGCGCGCGCGAATTCCAGGTAGGCCTCGTGCTCCCCGCGCTGCTCCAGCCGATCCAGGTAGGCGCGAATGAGTTCGGGGTCTTCCGTGTCCAGCACGTCTTCTGGCGTACGCAGGTCGAGCGCCGAGAGGGCTACTTCAAAGGCATCGTCCAGCCCGTAGTCCTCGAGTTCCACCTGCCAGGAGGACATGGCCCTCTTCAACTCGGCGCGCGTTTCCTCGTCCAGGTCGATGGCCAGGAGCACAGAGGCCCAGAGTTGGTCCAGCGTGTACGCGAATTCCCCCACATACCCGTCGGAATCGTCCAGGATGAAGCCATCCGTCACATACGCATTGGTGACTCCCACCAGCACACTGAGCGCGTTGTCCACGTCCCCCACGGCAGCAAAGTCCTTCGCCTTCGATGCCAGCGCCTCCAGGTCGTCGATGACCTCGGATACGTGCCAGTAGGCCTCGGAGGGGCGCATGTGGTCTAAGGAGTGGATGATGGTTCGGGCCTGGCGTTCGTACACCTCGGGTTGTACCTTGGGCCGCGTCCGTTCCGGTGTGGGCTTCTCCTCGGGGGAAGTCTCCGCGCGCAGGGCCAGCCACGCGTCGACAAGGTCGGGCACGGCGGGAAGTTTCTCGGCCAGGTAGGCCACGAGCGCGCGCAGGTCCTCCGCCGAAAGGTCGGCCACCTGTTCCTCCAGTGGGGGACGTTCCCTCACCGTCTCTGGCTCGTTCAGGTAGGCCAGGAGCGTGGCTACAATGTGCTTGCACCAGCCGCCCCAGTCGTAAGGGCACGTGCACTCCGCGTCTACGGGCATTCCCCGCGCGTCGAAGTACACACGCACGCGATAGGGTTCCACGTCCGAGCCCCACACCTTGGCTTGCAACTCGTCGCCCTGCCGCACCAGGGAGGCGACGGCCCCGCTTTCGTAGTAATCCCATCCCCGTTCGATGGAAGCATCCGTGGCCCAACGGTAGAGGTCGTCTTCGGAGAAAGGCGTTTTCCCGGTCATGGTTCTCTCCTCGGCCATTCTGTCCAATCATTGTCCGCTGTTACCGCGCCTCCACCATTTTACACCACAGCGAGGCGCGCGGCCTATCCCCGATGCTCTCGCCTCAAATGCACCCAACGAGGAGGAAAAACTGCGGCCAGGAGCACACATCAGGACATTTTGTCCCCCCAGATCAGGACGCTCGCCTCATGACAACGGGGCGTCGGAGCATGTATGCTGGAGGTCGGGTATTGGGTACTGGGTATCGGGTATCGGGGATCGGGGATCGGGTATTGGGGATTAGCAAGTCATAGGAGGCGTTTATGGATTTCACCACCGTGTTGCGGTTCATTCACATCTCGTCTGCCATCTTCTGGATGGGCACCACACTCTTCATGCTCTTCTTTCTGGAGCCGGTGATACAGCGGGCGGGCCAGGCGGGGAGCCGGGTGATGCAGATGCTGGCCACCGAAACGCACTTTCCCCAAATCATCGCCCTGTCGGGATTGAGCACAGTACTGGCGGGATTAGCCCTGTATGGGATGATGCACGGTTTCGATCTCGCCATCCTTTTCGGCCCCAGACTGCCCCTTGCCCTGGGCGCGCTGGCGGGCATCCTGGCGTTCTTCACAGGCTCCTACTTTCAGGGCCGCTCGGCCAAGCAATTGGTGGCCTTGGGCACGACCATTGCAACCCAAAACGGTCCGCCCACGCCGGAACAGATGGCGCAGATGCAGCATCATCAGGCCCGCATTGCCCTGGGCACCCGCATTGCGGCCGTTCTCATGGTCCTCGCGGTCATCGGGATGGTGGCGTAGGGCACAATCCGTGTGACGTCACCAGCCCATCAGCAAAACAAGGAGGAAACACTCATGGCGATTTACCCGCTTGCTTTGGAAGGATTTGAGAACCAGATGGTGGAAGTACAGGACGACATCGTTTTCGGGCGCCAAAAACTGTTGGTGAATGGGGAGCCTGTACCCAAAGGAGCAGAGAAAGGGGAAATGCTACTCACCCGGGACGATGGGAAACAGGTCACGGCTCGCTGGCAGAAGTCCGGTTTGCGTCGGCACACTCTGGAAGTGGACGGCAAGACCGTCGAAGTCAAACGTTCGGCCCTGTGGTGGGAACTCCTGTTGGTGGCCATACCCATCGGACTGTGGCGAGCCGACGTGTTGGGCCTGGTCTTTGTCCTCGTTGCCTTCGGGTTAGGTCGGTTCGCATTGCAGACCCGTCGTCCTGCATTGCAGCGGATCGTGCTGTGGGGGGGCGCGATGGCCGTGGCGGTGGCCTTGAACATGGCCGTCGGCAGCCTGCTGCCCAAGGTGTTGCGATGAGATACGGAGAGCAGTTGACGTGAGAGAGGCAAGATGAATACGCGCGTTTTTCCATGCACACCAAAACATGAAAGGAAGGATGGCAATGCGACGTAAATCTGCAGTGGTTCTGGTACTGGTTGTTGCCCTGGCTCTGGTGCTGGCCGCGTGTGGCGGATCCAGCGAGCCTACGGTGAAGAAACCCGCCAGGGAAATCACCATCGGCGTTGATGACCTGGGCGAAGGGTGGACGATGGTGAAAGAGTGGGATGGGCTCGACGCCATGAACCTGAAGGCGTCCTCGTATCTCGACGGAAACATGCGCCGCTTCGAGGGCAAGGGGCGTCTGGCCATCGTATTGGTTGCCACCACTAAGCGGGTGAAGAGAGCACAAACGGAGTTCGAAAGAGAAGATGCCTTCGACACCACGATCTCTAACGTCCGGCGGATATTCCCCGACATGACGATTGGAGGGGTAGAAGCCCCTGCTATCGCCGATGAACAAAGGATGATACAGGGCGAATTTGGCCCGGCCCGAATGTACTCCATCTTCTTCCGCGAGGACAACGTGCTCGTCTCCCTGACCCTTGTCGGTGACGAGAAGGTGGCTTCTCAGGAAGCCATCACGCGATTGGCGAAGACAATGGTCAGCCGCACTCAATGAGGTAGCGCTCCCTTCGAGCAGGAAGAAGATGGGGGCATCGAACAGACACAGGCCGTCGTTGATGTTCACGGCCGCGGAGAAAATCTCACAGGAGGTTATGATGTTTCGTTCAACGCGTCTTTTCTGGATAATGCTCAGCACGCTCCTGCTTGTTGTCATCATCGCGGGATGCAGTGCCGCCGCACCAGCCAAGAGCACATCCATAGGTGACCGAGTGGCCGCGACCTATGGGTCTTTCGACAACCTGCCCCTCACGGAGAAAGATGCACTCGCCCAGGGCTGGATCGACGTGGACCCCGGCCAGTGTGTGCCCAACATGGGCCGCCACTTCATCAAGATGGCGGGCCAGCAGCCCGGCCCGCTGATCTTGCTCTTCAACCCCCAGGGGAAACTCATCGGCGTGGAGTTGGAAAGCCTGACCGAGCAGCCCGCGCCGCCGTGGGAACGTCTGGAACAGGGTCATCCCGGCATGGAGTTCGAACACTGGACCATCCACTTCTGGTTCAGCGATCCCAACGAGGCGTGCGTCGCAGTGGGATGATGGACGATGGACGATGGACGATAGAACATGGTCCATCGTCTATCGTCCATCATCACACTGCGA
>JALWHQ010000149.1 GCA_026983525.1 Anaerolineae bacterium
TTATACGGGGGCGAGTACGTCGTTGTCCAAAGAGCCGGTTGTGGCGGGATGTAGGGAGTTCACCCTGCATCATCAATGCTTCCCAGTATCCTTCATCTGGCGGGGCAGGTGTACCTTCAACGTTCACGACAACCCTCCTCTGCCTTGTGGTGTGGAGTGCGCGGATGCTGAACGCACACGAGGAGCCAAGGGACTATCAGCAACTGTTTGCAGTATAGCAACAATACTTACTGGTTGTCAAGTGGGCACGCAAAAGACCTAGGGCTTTTCAGAGTTCTAACATAGGGGGGTGGGGAAGTAGAATAGTTAGGGGAACCGACAGATAGAGTGAGGAGGAGGGAAGATGAGGACGGTACTGGATGCGTTGCGTCAGGTGCCGGATCCTCGTTCGCGGCGGGGGCGGGTGTATCCGCTCCATGGGATATTGGCGGTGTTGCTGTTGGCGGCGATGCACGGGGAGACATCGTTGCGTGGGATGTGGCAGTGGGGGAAGAGACGGGCCAGGCGGTTAGTGGGGTACGAGCCTTTGGGGTTATGGGGGAGTGGCTATCCGGGGTTGAGCACGGTATGGACGGTGTTGCAACGCTTGGATGCTGAGGCGTTGGTGGCGGCGTTACGTCCCTTTTTGCCCCAGGAGGCGCACGTGATGATAGATGGGAAGGTGTTACGGGGGAGCAAGCGGGCGGCTGGGGAGAAGGCCCTGCACGTGTTGACGATGGCGGGGCAGCAATTGGGGGTGGTGTGTGCCCAACGGCGTTTGGAGGGGGAGGATGAATTATCGGCGGCGTTGGCGATGTTGGAGGAGATGCCGGTGGAAGGGAAGGTGGTGAGTGTGGATGCGGGGATACTGAAGGCAGCCTTCGCTCAGAAGGTGGTGGAAAAAGGGGGGGCTATATCGGACTCGTCAAGACGAATCAGCCGGGCGTGAAGGAAGCGTTGGAGACGTGGATAGAGGATGTGTTGGGGCAAGAAGCGCCTCCCCACTGGGAGAAAACCGAAAAAGGGCATGGCCGCATCGAGCAGCGTGCGGTATGGATTGTCCCCTGCGACGCTGCCATGCAGCAGTATCTGGTCCAGGAATGGGGCTGGCCCGGAGTGCAATGGTGTGGGTACATACGGCGCCGACGCCGACGTCTGCATGTGCCTACGTGGGAAGAGGAGAAGCGTCACGTCTGGATAGCGGGGGCAGCGTTTCCGTGGACCTTGAAAGGGGAAGAGGCAGCACACTTGTTGCGTACCCATTGGCACATTGAGAATCGGGTGTTCTACGTGCGAGATGTGACCATGGAT
>JALWHQ010000150.1 GCA_026983525.1 Anaerolineae bacterium
ATGCCTTTGGGGAAGAGATTGAGATGGGTGTCCTGGTAGTATTTGTCCAGGGGGAACATCTCATCCCAATCCTTGCCGAATTTGGCCTTGAGCTTGGCGTTGGCCTCTTCAAAGGTCTTGGGATGCCAGATGCGCTGAATGGTATTCATGGGGTGGTCCTGGCTCACCGCATCGATGCCCAGCCATTTGATCTTTTTCTCGATGGCCCAATCGGAGAAGTCGGGCGAGGGGCCGGGATGCCGCACCATGTAACGGAATTCATCGGAGTCGGGGCTGTTCCAGCCGTATTTGTGGAACCCGGTCTTGATGAGCAGAATGTCGCCCTCGCGCACCTCGACCACGCTCTCGATCATTTCGGGCGTGTACACATCCAGATCGGTGACCAGATGGGAGATGTCCGCGATGGCGCCGGGGCCCATCCAGTAATCCAGCGGCACCTGACCGATGGTGCGACCTCGAGACCAGAAGTGGATCTCGCCATCCATATGGGTGGCCAGGTGGAAGCTGGCGGTGCAGATGGAGGTGTTGCGGCCTTTGCCGAAGGCCTGTCCGCCCACGCGCTTGACGTATTTGACCACCAGGGGCTCGTAGTTGGCCCATTGGGGCGTCTGCACGCTGAAGGGCAGGGTGAAGTCCAACACCTCGGCGCTGTCCATCAAGTCAAAGAACTCATCTTCATCCATGCCTTCAGGGGGACGATAGGCCACAGGCCGCATCCAGGAGCTTTCCACTTCCATGAAGGGCAGGGGCAGCATCATGAACCAGGCCCGCTTGCCCAGCAGCTCATCGATCTGCCCCACGATGCTTTCGGCGAAGAGGATGTGGCGCTTGGGCAGTTCGATGTGCAGCAGGCGGTAGTACTCCTCGGGCGGGAACATCTCATCCCAGGTCTTGCCGTGTTCGGCCTTGAGCTTGGCCTCGGCCTTGGCGAATTCCTGCGGATGCATGGTGCGGATGAGGGTGTTCATGGGGTGCTCGGCCAGGCCGCAGTCCACGCCGATGATCTTGAGCTCCTTTTCGATGGCCCATTTGTAGAAGGAGAGGGAGGGGCCTGGATGTCGCACCAGGAAGCCGAATTCTTTGCTTTCAACGCCGCCTTGGGCATTGGGGTTGATGACATCGGGCTGATCCCAAGAGTAGCGATGGTAGCCGGTGTTGATGATGAGAATGTCCCCCTTGCGCACGTCGGCCACGCTTTCGATCATCTCGGGCGTGTAGACGCTGTAGTCGGAGACCAGATGGGAGATGTCGGCCACCACGCCGCGGCCCATGAGGTCCTTGAG
>JALWHQ010000151.1 GCA_026983525.1 Anaerolineae bacterium
CCCCTACACCGACACCCACCCGGACCCCTGTAATTCTCAACTACATCTACCTCCCCTTATCGATATCCGGCGAATGCTGTGGTACCATATACCATGCCCGAGGGGCTGAAGAGATGCTGTTGGCAAACCCATTGCTTTCTGGCCCACGGCATGTTTCACGCTTATCTCGCCGAGCCGCAAAGACGCAGAGGAAAAAGCCATAACTTAGCGGCTTGGCGCCTTTGCGAGAGATGAGGTATTCTTGCCCCAACCGATGGGAGGGAATGTGAGGGCCAGGCATAGCGGGTTTACCAATCTTTTCCACGCCTCAGGACTTTGCCAAAAGTCCAATTAAATACGAGGTGATGCCCATGCCAGCACTACCCGACGCACTTCGTCAGCACATGGCTGTCCACCATCACTACGCGTTTCTCAACCACGCGGCCGTCTCACCCCTCCCTGTTCCTGCCCGAGACGCCATGACAGCCTTCTTGCAGAGCCGCACCCTGTACGGGCGCCAACGCCTGGACGAGTGGAAGCCCCGTATCGCCCAGGCGCGCCAGCGCATCGCCCAACTCATCAACGCCCAGTCCGAGCAGATCACCTTCACCCGCAACACTTCCTTCGGCCTGAACATCGTCGCCAACGGGCTGGACTGGCGCGAGGGGGATAACGTCGTCGTGCCCCACACCGAGTTCGTCGCCAACGTGTATGTCTGGCGCAACCTGGAGCGGCTGGGCGTGGAGGTGCGCTTTGTGCCCGACCGGGCCGGGCGCATCTTGCCCGAGGATGTGGAGGCGGCGATGGACGCGCGCACCCGCCTCCTCGCGGTCAGTTTCGTCGAATTCCAGACGGGCTTCCGCAATGACCTGGCCGCGCTGAAGGACATCTGCCACCGGCGGGGCATCCCCATCTGTGTGGATGCCATCCAGGGGTCAGGGGTACTGCCCCTGGACGTTCAGGCCCTGGAACTGGATTTCGTGACCGCGGGCGCACAGAAGTTCATGCTCGGCCCCATCGGCATCGGGTTCCTCTACATTCGTCCCGACTGGCTCCCGCGCCTCGACCGCTTCATAAGCGGCTGGATGGGCACCATCGACCCCATGAACTTCTTCTCCTACGACCTGCCCTTCCGGGAAAACGCCTGGCGGTACGAGGAAGGTTCCCTGAGCAGCGTCCTCATCATCGGCTGGAACGAGAGCCTGCGCCTCTTCCTCGACATTGGGATTGCGAACATCGAGGCCCACGTGCGCGCGCTCACCGACCACCTGTTGGCAGGATTGCAGCGCCTGGGGGTGGAGATCATCACGCCGCACGACCGCTGGGAGGAACGCTCAGCCATCGTCTCCTTCCGGCCGCGAGGGGATGCGCAAGCCCTGGCAAAGGCGCTCGACGAGGCAGGCATCGCTGTTTCCGAGCGTGGAGGCGCGATTCGGGTCTCGGTGCACGGGTACAACACCCTGGAAGAGATAGACCGATTGCTGGACGGCGTCAAGACCCTGGGCAACGGCCGGTAGACGTCCGAGGCCGGGCCGACCTCGGATGTCTTGGCCCCCCTATCCGACATACGAGGGTATCGCCACCTCGACCGGTTCGAACTGGCTGTAGTACAGTTCCGCGTAGAAGCCGCCCTTGGCCAGCAGTTCCTCGTGTGTCCCCTGTTCCACCAGGCGCCCCTCGCGCATGACCAGGATGAGGTCGGCATCGCGAATGGTGGACAACCGGTGGGCGATGATGAAACTGGTGCGCCCGTGCATCAAGCGCTCCATGGCCTCTTGAATGAGACGTTCCGTGTATGTGTCCACGTTGCTCGTCGCCTCGTCGAGGATGAGCATGGGAGGGTTGGCGAGGAAGGCGCGGGCAATGGTGAGCAACTGCTTCTGCCCCAGGGAAATGTTCGTCACCTCCTCGTTGATGACGAAGTTGTACCCGCCCGGCAGGGAACGGATGAAGTGGTCGGCATGGGCCATCTTTGCCGCCGCGATGACCTCCTCATCGCTGGCATTGGGCTGGCCGTAACGGATGTTCTCCATAATCGTCCCGTTGAAGAGCCACGTATCCTGCAGGACCATGCCAAACATGGCCCGCAGGTCCGCGCGGCGAAACGATCGGATGTCGTGTCCATCGATGTGTATGGCCCCATCGTCCACGTCGTAGAACCGCATCAACAGTTTGACCAGGGTGGTTTTCCCCGCGCCCGTGGGGCCGACAATGGCCACGCGCTGTCCGGGCAGCACGTCCGCGGAGAAGTTTTTGATCACCGGCTGCCCGGGCAAGTAACCGAACGTCACATTGTCGAAGGTGACGTGCCCGCGCACCCTCTCCAGCCGCACGGGATGGGCCGGATCGGGGGATTCCTCGGGTTGTTCCAGGAATTCGAAGATGCGCTCGGCCGCGGCCACCATTTGCTGCAGAACGTTGGAGATATTGGCCAACTGGGTGATAGGCTGGGTGAAGGAGCGCACATACTGCATGAAGGCCTGAATGTCCCCCACCGTAATGCGTCCTCGCACCGCCAGCCATCCGCCCAAGATGACCACGAACACGTATCCCAGGTTGCCGATGAAGCGCATCATGGGCATCATGAGCCCGGAGAAGAAGAGGGCTTTCCAGGCCGCGGTGTGCAGGGTGGCGTTGTCCGCCTCGAAGCGCTCGATAGCCTTCTCCTCCGCGTTGAACGCCTTGATGACCAGGTGACCGCCGAAGGATTCTTCCACCTGACTGTTGACGTGCCCCAGGTAATCCTGCTGCTGACGGAAGAACCGCTGGGACTGGCGCACGATGAACGCCACAGTTGCGCCCGAGATGGGCACGACCAGCAAGGCCACCAGGGTCATCTGCCAACTGATGCTCAGCATCATGACCAGAATGCCCAGCACGGTAGCCGTCGACGTCACGACCTGGGTCAGGCTCTGGGTCAGCGAGCGGTTGATGGTTTCCACATCGTTGGCGAAGAGCGATATGACCTCGCCGTGGGGCGTGCCGTCGAAGAAGCGGAAGGGCATGCGATGAATCTTCTCCATCAAGTCCTTCCGCATCTGGTAGGTGACCTTCATGGCCACGTCGCTCATCAGCCAGCCTTGGAGATAACCGAACAGAGCGGACAGCACGTACAGGCCCAGCGCGGTGAGCAGGATGCGCGCGATGACATCGAACTGAACGTTGCCCGTCCCCGTCACCTGAGCAACAAGCCCGTTGAAGAGTTCGGTGGTCGCATTCCCCATGATCTTCGGGCCCACCACAGAGAAGAGCGTCGAGCCCAAAGCCATGATGAACACCACCACCAGCGTCCAGCGGTACGGACTCAAATAAGCTACTAACTTGCGCACGGTGCCGCGAAAGTCGCGCGCCTTTTCCACGGGCATGGCAAAAGCCGCGTGTCCGGGGCCACGGTCCATGGGACCCATAGGAGCTCCAGACGTCCTCCGCCCACCGTTCGACGTAGTACTCATACCAGGGCCTCCTCTCGCAACTGGGATAGGGCAATATCGCGATACACGTCGCACACCTCCATCAGATGCTTGTGAGTACCATGGGCAATAAGGCGCCCCTCATCCAGCACCAAAATCAAGTCCGCGTTCATAATCGTCGCTACGCGCTGGGACACAATGAACACGGTGCTTCCCCGCAGGTACTGGCGCATGGCCCGACGCAATCGAGCATCCGTTTTGTAGTCCAGGGCGGAGAAACTATCGTCGAAAATGTAGATAGGGGCCCTCTTCACCAGGGCCCGAGCGATGGTGAGGCGCTGGCGTTGTCCACCGGAGAAGTTCACGCCCCCTTGGGCCACTTCTGCCTGTAACCCCTTCGGATGGTTCAGGATGAAGTCGGCCTGGGCTACGCGCAGAGCCTCGATAAGCCGGGCTTCGTCCACATCCTCCAACCCCAAACGTAGGTTACTTTCCACCGTGCCCGCGAAGAGCAGAGCCCTTTGGGGCACGTAGCCGATCAAAGAACGCAGGTCGCGCAGTCGCAACCGCCGCACATCCACCCCACCCAGGCGGATACTGCCATCGGTCACGTCGTAGAAACGGGGGATCAGGTTGATCAGCGTGGATTTGCCCGACCCCGTTGTGCCGATAATGCCCACGGTTTGGCCCGGCTCGACGTGGAAGGTAATATCGTGCAGCATGTCGTCATCCGCGTCCGGGTAACGGAAAAACACGTGGTCGAAGTCCACGCTGGGCGAGAAGGGGGTGGGCAGCGGGACCGGATCGGGCGGGTCGGTGATAGCGACGCGCACCTCAAGCACGTCCGCCACCCGGTTCGCGGAGACGTCCGCGCGCGGGTAGAGGACGAACACCATGGACATCATCATGAAGGCAAAGACCACCTGCATCGCGTACTGCATGAACGCGATCATGTCCCCCACCTGGATTTGCGCCTGGGCCACCTCGTGCGCGCCCACCCAGAGAATAGCGATCATGGCCCCGTTCATCACCAGCATCATGAAGGGCATGATGACGACGAACACGCGATTGACGAAGAGGTTCAGGCGGGTGAGGTCCCGGTTTACCCGGTCGAATCGCTCCCGCTCGAAATCCTGGCGGTTGAAGGCCCTGACCACCATCATGCCCGTCAGGTTCTCGCGCGTGACAAGGTTCAGCCGGTCCACCAGTTTCTGAATCAACTGGAAGCGGGGGATGACCAGCACAAAGACGACGGCGATAATGCCCACGACCAGGGCGACCGCCAAGGCAATGATCCACCACATGTTCGGGGCCTTGGTGATGGCCCGAATCAGCGCGCCGATACCCATGAAGGGCGCGAAGAAGATCATGCGCACAAGGATGTTCAGCGCGGTCTGAATCTGGGTAATGTCGTTGGTGGCTCGGGTAATCAGGGAGGCCGTGGAAAACCGATCCAACTCCTCGGCCGAAAACCGCATCACGTGGGTGTACAGCACCTTCCGCAGGTCGTGGGCGAGCCCGGCCGCTGTGCGGGCAGCAAAGTACCCCGCGGCCACGGTTGCCACCGCCGCGAGCAGAGCTACAGCCAGCATCTCCGCGCCCACGCGCAGGATGTAATCCCGCTGCAGCCGATCCATGTCCACGCCCATCGCCTCGTATTCGGCCCGCACAGCCCGCGCCGCCGCCTGGCGAATAGCCCGCTCCCCTCCAATGGCCTCAAAACGGTCGTCGATGCGGTCCACCAGGGTCAGGCGTTGTTGCTGCGGGAGGCGCGCCAGAAGCGCCCAGAGATCCATGCCCGGCGGCAACTGTCCCAGGTTGAACCCCACATTGGGCAGCAACTGCTGGGCCATGTCCGGGTTCTGCTGGATCTGCTCGATGGCCAGGACGACCAGCAGAGGGCGGGCCAGGACATATTCCAATGCTGCACGGGCGTCCGGGGAAAGATCGGGCCTCAGAACGTAGATCGGGCCCTCCTCAAGAGCCGGGTAGGTATCCCGGTACTGAGCAGCCTCGGCCGCATCGGGTGTGATGCGCTGATACGCATTGTCGACTTGCGCTTTTTCCTCGGGCGTGAGGAACAGAACGACGTGGTCGTAGGTCGTCTGGCGCAGGGCCTGGGGCAGAGGACTCTCCACCCCCGCCTGTTGGATGCCCACGTTGACGATGCGGGACATGTAGTCCGGCAGGGCCAGGTTGGCATCCGCCTGGATGAACACCAGTCCCGCAGCCAACAGGATGAACAGAGTGAAAGGTTTCATGTAAGGTAAGATTCGTCTCATGTGCTACTCCTCGACATCACGCTGTAAGTTGCGGAACGCTTCCAACCGCTCGTTGAGCCTGCTAAACGCCCTCTGAAGGTGCTCCGCTTCCTCCCGCGAAAGCGTATTCAACACGTTCTGGAGCCATTGCTTTTGTACTTGCTCGGCTTCTTTGAGCAAAGTCCGCCCCGCGGCCGTAAGTGCAACCTGTTTCTGGCGTCGATTGAGAGGATTTTCCTCGCGCGTGACCAGGCCCATCTCCACCAGACGATCCAGCATCTGGCTTACCGCGGGGCTGGAAATGCCCATGTCCGCTGCCATATCGGAAATGGTGCACGGTTGGCGATAGTAAAGGTGGCGGAGAATCATGGCCTGACCAAAGGAAAGGCCTCGGCCGCGGAAAAAGCGCCGCGACGTTTGCATCCAGAGGTGCATGAGCCGCCCCACCGTCTGGACGATCGTCCTCTGCAGTTCCTCCCGAAGTGCCTCTTCGTGTGTATCCACAAGTATCCTCTCCTTGACTTCTCTCACGCGTCGATGCCTCCTTGTTCCCCTTTTTCCTTTTCCACGCCTCAGGATTCTGTCAAAAGCCCCATCGATTACGGGACTTTTGACAAAGTCCCGTGGCGTGGAGAAAGGCGGGGAGAGGGAAAAGGGAACGTCTATATGTTGTGGCTCGGCTTCGCCGAGCCACAACATATAGACGTTCTTCCTCCCCTCTTTATCCCACCCACCTTCCTTGCTCATGGCCGTCAGGCGTTTATCAAAAGCCCAATCGGTTAAGTTGACTTAAATAATAAGCACTCTTTAGAATTTGGGCAAATGGCGGGAGCAATGTGGCACAGAGCGACGTTTCCCCTTCCCCTTACTCCCTGGTATAATTTCACGCGAAAGCGTGAACCCACCCTTGGCGAGGTGACTGAAGATGCACGTAACCCTCACCATCAACGGCCAGAAACACACCCTGGACATCGCGCCCGCGGAGCGGCTCATCCGCACCCTGCGCTCCCTGGGCTTTGTCAGCGTCAAACACGGCTGCGAGGACGGCTCCTGCGGCAACTGTGTCGTCCTGGTCAACGGCAAGCCCCGCCTGGCCTGCATGACCCTCACCGCCCAGGTGGACGCCGCGGACATCCTCACCGTGGAAGGGCTGAGCGGCCCCCAGCAGCGCGGCTGGAAGGGCTCCGCGCCCCTGCATCCACTCCAGCAAGCCTTCGTGGAAACGGGCGCCATCCAGTGTGGCTACTGCACCCCGGCCATGATCCTGGCCGCCAAGGCGTTGCTGGACGAAAACCCCGACCCGAGCGAGGCCGAGGTGCGGGACGCGCTCTCGGGCGTTCTCTGCCGTTGCACGGGCTACGTCAAACCTGTGCAGGCTGTGCTGCGCGCGGCCGCCATCCTGCGCGGGGAACCCGTGCCCCCTATCCAGGGCGCGCCCATCCCCGCTCCGCCCGACCTCTTCCCCATCGAGGAGGGCCCCGGCGCGCCCCCCGAGGAACCGACCGCGGGCGGAGGCGTCGCCACCAAAATCACACCCTTGCCCACCATGGTCCTCGCGCCCTCGGCCACGCACCTGCGCGTCGTGGGCAAGCCCGAACCCAAGGTGGACGCGCTCAAACTCGTCCAGGGCAAGCCCGCGTTCGCGGACGACGTCACCCTGCCCGGGATGCTGCACGCCCGCCTTCTCACCAGCCCCGTGCCCCACGCGCGCATCAAGCGCATCGATACCAGTAAGGCCGAGAAACTGCCCGGCGTCCACGCCGTGCTCACCTACCAGGACGTCCCCCGCGTCGCCTTCTCCACCGCGGGCCAATCCCATCCCATCCCCGGGCCGCTGGACCGCTTCAGCCTGGACAACAAGGTGCGCTTCGTGGGGGACCGGGTGGCCGCGGTGGCCGCGGAGACGCCCGAGATCGCGGAGAAAGCCCTTTCCCTCATCGAGGTGGAGTACGAGGAACTGCCTGCGGTGCTGGACCCCGAGGCGGCCCTGGAGCCGGGCGCGCCCGTCATCCACGACGAGCCCGACTACGTCCCCTTCGGCGAGTGTGACCCGCAACGTAACATCGCCGCGCACATCGAACTGGAACTGGGCGACGTGAACCAGGGCTTCGCCGAAGCCGACCACATCTTCGAGGGTGAGTACCGCATCCAGAAAGTACAGCAGGCCAGCCTGGAACCCCACGTGTGCATTACTTACTGGGACGAGAACGACCGCCTGGTGGTGCGCACGAGCACTCAGGTGCCCTTCCACACGCGACGGATGCTCGCGCCCATCATCGGCCTGCCCGAGAAGCGCATTCGCGTCATCAAGCCCCGCATCGGTGGCGGCTTCGGCGGCAAGCAGGAAATGCTCATCGAGGACATCGCCGCCCACCTGACGATTGTGACGGGGCGGCCTGTGCGCCTGGAGTACACCCGCACCGAGGAGTTCACCTCCGCCACCTCGCGGCATCCCATGATCATCCGCGTGCGCACGGGTGTAAAGGCCGACGGCACCGTCGTCGCCAACGAGATGGTGGTCATTTCGGACACGGGCGCGTACGGCAACCACGCCATGACCGTGCCGGGCAACACGCTGCACAAGGCCCTGGCCCTGTACAACGCGCCCAACATCCGCGGGGAAGCGACCGCGGTGTACACGAATCGGCCGCCCGCGGGCGCGTACCGCGGCTACGGCGTGCCCCAGGGCTTCTTCGCCATGGAGATTCACATGGAACGTATCGCCCGCGCGCTGGGCCTCGACCCCCTGGAGTTCCGCCTGAAGAACGCTATCAAGGCGGGAGATGAGCATCCCATCTCCAAGGTGTGGACGGAGGGCCGCGAGGGGCACGCGGAGGTGATCCAGACGTGCGGCCTGGAGGAGTGCGCGCAGCGGGGCGCGGCCGCGGTCGGCTGGTACGAGAAGTTCGGCAACCCCGAGTGGCACCGCGTGCCGGGCCAGCCCCACCTGCGCCGGGGCATCGGCGTGGCCTACGTCATGCAGGGCACGGCCATCGCCTACCTGGACATGGGCTCGGCCATCATCAAGATGAACGACGACGGCTCCTTCAACCTGTTCGTGGGCGCGACCGACCTGGGCACGGGGTCGGACACGGTGCTGGCGCAGATGGCCGCGGAGGTGCTGGGCTGCGAAGTGGAGGACATCATCATCTACTCCTCGGACACGGACTTCACGCCCTTCGACAAGGGCGCGTACGCGTCCAGCACCACCTACATCTCGGGCATGGCCGTGGTCAAGGCCGCGCAGGAGGCCGCGGCCGAGATTCGCGAGGTGGCCGCGGAGATGATGAGCCGCGAGGGGGAGACCATTCACCCCGCGGAACTCGTGCTGCACGACCGCGCGGTCTGGGCCCCCGATGGCCGCTCGCTCACCCTGCGCGACGTGGCCCTGTACGCGTTCCACACCCACAAGCAGCGCCAGATCATGGGCACCGCGTCCCACGTGAGTCCTGTGGCGCCGCCGCCCTTTGGCGCCCAGTTCGCGGAAGTCACCGTGGACACGGAGACGGGGGAGGTGCGCGTGGATCGGCTCCTCATGGCCGTGGACTGCGGCGTCATCGTCAACCCCCTCACCGCGTCGGGCCAGATCGAGGGGGGCATGACCCAGGCCCTGGGCATGGCCGTGAGCGAGGAAATGGTGTTCGACGAGCGGGGACGGGTGGTGAATCCCTCGTTCCACGATTACCACATCTTCCTCTCGGACGAAATGCCCGAGTTGGAGGTGATCTTCGTGGAAACGCACGAACCCAGCGGGCCTTTTGGCGTCAAGGCCGTGGCCGAGATTCCCAAGGACGGCGTCGCGCCCGCGGTAGCCAACGCCATCTACGACGCGGTGGGTGTGTGGATTACGGAACTACCCATCACGCCCGAGAAGGTGTGGCGCGCGCTGAGAGGATAAGGCCACGTGGTAACCGTGGATATCACTCGCCGATTGTTTGTCAATCGCAAAATGATTGAAATGGGATTGGCGCGTGCGGACAGGGATGTACAACACCGCTACCGCGCCAAATTTATACGGGCGGAGTCCGAGCAAGATAGCTAGTGAGGCAGCCATGAGTCCAGAATTCCGCGACGTTGACGTGATTGTAGTAGGGTCAGGTCCCGGGGGAGCCACGGTGGCCCGGGCGTTAGCCCGTGCCGGAATGAATGTTCTAATCCTCGAGAGAGGTTGGGACCATCGCCGACGGTTTTACTATGGTACCTACCTGGGCGCGCTGATCTACACCGACCGCCACAGTTTCCTCTACACACATGAGGGCTTGAACATCATTCGTCCTTTGATGGTGGGCGGGGCAACCAGCATGTATGCAGGATGTGCAGCCGAGCCCCCTGCATGGCTTAAGGAACGGTATGGCATTGACATTACGCAGGAGGTGGCGGAGACGATTGAGGAGTTGGAGATTGCGCCTCTTCCTCCCGATCTACGCGGGCGTGCGTCCACCCGTATCGCTGAAGCGGCCCACGACCTGGGCTATGAATGGTTTCCCCAGCCTAAGTTTATGCGCCCGGCCCGAGGAGACATATCTCAATGTGGTGCACGGTGCTTGCTTGGCTGTCGGTGCGGGGCCAAGTGGAACGCGGCCGAGTATGTGGACGAAGCGATTGAGGCTGGTGCACGGCTGCTTACCGGCGTACGCGTTACCCGCGTGTTAGTGGAAGACGGCCACGCACTGGGAGTGCAAGGCTATAAGGGACGGAGCCCTTTTAGGGCCTTCGGAGACATCGTCATCCTCGCCGCGGGAGGCATTGGAACTCCTCGCATCCTCCATCGCTCGGGCTTCCCAGAAGCAGGCACGGGCATGACTATGGACACCACGTTGATGGTGTACGGCATTATCCCACGCGAGAAGGGCATTGGCAACGAGCCCCCAATGACCTGGTCATGGGAAGATCCTGAAGGCCATTTCATGTTGAGCACTCTTATTGATCCTTGGCTTAATTACCCCCTTGTAATGATGCGCCAAGGCTGGGAGGCCATGCGTACATGGGCACGGTGGAATCACATCTTAGGCATCATGATCAAGCTCCGAGACGAAGTTTCTGGAGGTGTCTATCCGGATGGCATGATCCGCAAACCCTTAACCCTGTTGGATCAGAAGCGTCTAGAGCGAGCCATAGAAATGAGCAAGCATATTCTAGTGAAGGCAGGAGCAGATCCCGACACCCTGTTGATTACACCACTACGCGGCACTCATCCCAGCGGCACAGTGCGCATTCACGACCTGGTGAACAATAACCTCGAAATGGAAATCGACGACCTGTACGTGTGTGACGCCAGTGTGTTCCCCGAAGCCCTGGGACGCCCCACAGTGCTAACCATTATCGGGTTGGCCAAGCGACTCGCCAAACACCTTATCGAGAAGATGTCATGAACCGGCTCTCTTATGATTTGATCACGTTTGATGTGTACAGCGCTCTGTTCGACTTGGAGAGCAGCCTGCAGCCGCGACTTGTCCCACAGGTTGAAGAGGGCAAAGCGCGAGACCTGCTGCAGGAGTGGCGACGTCTCCAGTTAGAGTACACGTTGATGAGCACCCTGCTTGCGCGAGGCCATGTCCCCTTCCGAACCATTACCCGTCGGGCATTGGATGTGGCTCTACACCGCCTCGGCATGGAATTGAACGAAACCGAAAAGGACACGCTGACCACTGCGTGGAATGATCTTGTACCCTGGCCAGATGTGCCTGCAGCTCTATCTGCGATAAGAGGCCTGGGCTATCGTATGGCTATCCTATCCAATGGAGATGTAGACATGTTGGCGGCAATAGCCCGACGCACCGGCGTAACGTTTGACCACATCTTCTCCGCGCAAGAAGCCGGCGTATACAAACCCCACCCGGACATCTACCACCTACCCACCAATCGCCTGAATATCCCCCCCGCTCGCATTCTCCACGTGGCCGGTTCGGCCCGAGATGTCATGGGCGCAAAGGGGGCAGGATTGACATGTTTCTGGGTCAATCGAAGAGGAGATCGGGTACTTGACCTCCAACTGGACGCGGATGCTAAAAGTGACACATTGGAGGGACTTGTATTGTATCTCTCGCGTGGCTGACACTAAGAAACGGGCTTCTCCCAAAAGTGTGTCTTTTTGATGGGGAATGCAAAACCTCCTTCGGTGATTTTCCGTCATGAATAATGGGGCTGGGGGAGGTAACATCTCGCGATTTCAAACCGAACTCGCGGATCGTACAGTTTCCCCAATCGTCACATTGGGCGGAGGGGAGTGTAATTTGTATGTGTTTAAGGGATGGTAGTATACTTTAGTAGTAAAGTGCCCACATAGAATCCTCGTAGTCGTTATACCTATAATTTTCGAAAGGGGGACATCATGAAGACTAGGCGGTGGATCATTGTTCTCCTCCTCATTGTTAGCCTGCTCATTTCAGCGTGTGCACAGCCTTCTGCATCTTCCACCGAAGCTGCGGCAAAAGAAGTCATTTCCTACGCGGAACGCTCGGAGCGCTTCGCCCTAAAGTTACCTCCTCTATATGTGCAATATGGGGCAGATGGCGTGCTGAGCGTAGCAGGAATCTCCACTACCCAGTTGTATCAGTGGACCGGGATTGACCTTCGCGGGCTGAACTTGCAACCCTGGGTGGTAGAACGCCTGGTAGCCTCCAATGTACAGCACATCGAAATTTCCGAGGGAGGCGATGGCGTGGCCATCTACGTAAACGGTGAGCCTCTGCCATACATCGCGTGGGATACGGAATCCCTCCAAACAATGGCGGACCTGTTAGCCGTCTTCGACGTGCCATACGCCTCCGTACTAAAGGTCGTTCTCCCTCTTGTCCAATTCACCCGCCTGTCGTTGGTGGCACAGTTTCCGATTCAACCGGGAGCTGAGCCCATTCCCGTGCGCCCACGCACTGCTCCTGCAGTAGTGGCACCGCGCGCGGAACCTCTCACAAGCCCGGTCGCCATCGTCCGGTTGGATATCTCCTATGACGAAGAGGGAATGCCCTCCCTCTTTGGACTGGATGCGCGAACCCTTGCCACGTTAGGGATTGACGTCCGTCCACTGATGCTCAATGCTGACATCGTGCGCCGATTCAAGGCCCACAACATCCAGCATGTCCATTTTGTCAACCGGCCTGACGGGGTTCACATCTTCGTCAACAACAAGCCACTGCCGCGGCTGGCTTGGGATGAACAACATCTGGACAACGCATTGCAACTGTATGCCACTCTGAGCGGGTTGGGAGAGAATCCCCTGTTCAACCTGATAAGCCAAGTTCTGCCCGAGTTACGCCGTTCAGATGTGGACCTACTCCTGCGTTTCCCCGTGCCGGAAGGCGAAGAGCCCATTCCTGTACTCGAAGCACCGGCACAGTAATCGCAGGATCCAACGACAAGAGGAATAACCTGCACGCATTCTCGCTCGTGGAGAGCGCTTATCCACTCGTAACATGCAATGTGTGCAGACACGTCCTGCACACAGAGGAGGAGATCCGTGAAACGCCGGTATATTGTACTGCGCGTGATATCATTCCTGTTCAAATTGGGTGCCATCCTGATGCTCCTCGCGGCGCTGAGTAGTTTGGGGATAGGATTGGCTCGACTTCTGTCTGTAGCTCGCTCTGATGGAGGGATTGTTCAGTGGCTCCAGGCGGGAGGTGCTTTTTTCCTCTTTGCCTGGAGCATCTTACAATTCATGGTGTTATATGCAGTAGGAGAAGTGCTTAATATCTTGATGGCGATAGAGGAAAATACGCGCGCCACCAGTATGCGATTGGTACGGTTGTTAACACTTCTTACAGAAGAAGAAAACCCTTCAACCCCCGCCCTCGAATCCTCAGAATCCACGCAACCCGAGGTGGGATAGGTACAGCGAAAGATAATGTTGGCGACACAATCGCCGGAGGCCACGCATGGAAGAGGAGCGGGTCATTGCTGTCATCGAAGATCAGCCGGACATTGTGGATCTGCTGGAACTCATTCTCCAGCGCAAGAATTTTACCGTTTTGCGTGCGTACGATGGGGCCGAAGGTCTTAAGTTGGTGCGCGAATACAAGCCCGATGTAATCCTGCTGGATTTGATGATGCCCACATTGGACGGGTGGGAATTTCACAAGGCATTGCGGGAAGATCCCGAAATTTCGGACATTCCCGTCATCTATGTAACGGCTCGCGCAAGTCAAGAGGAGCGTCTACGCGCGCTGGAGGAAGAGGGGGCTGCCGCTTACATCGTCAAGCCGTTCAGTCCACGGGAACTGTTGGAGACCATCGAGGAAGTTCTTTCCCGTACATCATCTCGATCAACCCAAACTACTTGATAGGCCATCGAGATAATGACGCGCGTGGCACTTCGTGTTGGCCTTATTGGTTCAGTGGCCGCGCTTTTCACAGCGTTTCTCTCACTTATTCCCCTCTTGGGCAACTGCTTATTTTGGCTATTCAGTGTCCTCCTATGGATAAGTCTGGGGGTGCTGGTAGCGCACTGGCGTCCGCCGCTTTCAGACGACCGGGAGGTCACCTGGGGAGCCGGAATAGCAGGGGCTATTACAGGTCTTACCGGAGGACTGAGCACCGTGCTCCTGGCTCCTGTGGGCCTACTTCTCTTGGGCGGTACGGAGGGAACGGTTCGCCTGCTCCCGTCAGAACTCATCCAGGCCTACCAAACCGCCGGACTTGACCCTTATGTGCTGTTTTCCCCACCCGGTGTCTTCCTTATCGCCTTTGTAACGTGTGGCTTGCAATTCTTCATCGCGCCCCTTACAAGTGCTCTGGCAGCCGTGATTTCCCTGCACCTGTGGGGAATTGGGGAGTCAGACTTGTGGGAAGAGGATACAGGCCCCTACATGCTCGAGTGGTAATCGAGGTTCACAGCAAGGTTCAGCTTTTAGGTTACAACCTATCCCTAAAGTAAAATTGGATGAAGCGACGACAATTACAGGAGGCGATATACATATCCAATGAATTACGCTGAGTCCTTACGCTACATCCTCAGTTTCACCAATTTCGAAACCGCACGCTCCATACCCTATACCGAACGCACTTGGCACTTAGAGCGCATTTCCGCACTCCTCCAAGCCTTAGCACACCCACACGAGCGCTTCAAGGCAGTGCACATCGCGGGCACCAAGGGCAAAGGCTCCACCGCGGCCATGATAGATGCCATCCTCCAAGCTGCAGGTCTCCGCACGGGCCTTTATACATCCCCTCATTTGCATTCATTTAGGGAACGTGTCCGTGTGAAGGGACACCTCATCCCACGCGAACGCTGGGCCCACATTGTGAGCCGTATTCGCGACATTGTGCCCTCCCTGCCCTTGCGCCCAAACACCTTCGATGTGCTGACCGCCATTGGCTTCCAGTACTTCGCGGAAGAAGGGGTTCCCCTGGCCGTCGTCGAAGTGGGACTGGGGGGACGTCTGGACTCCACCAATGTCGTGCACCCGACCCTCACCCTGATCACCTCCCTGGGTCTGGAACACACGGCCATCCTGGGGCCAACACTTCAGCACATCGCCCGGGAAAAGGGCGGTATCGTCAAACCTGGCGTGCCCGTCATCCTGGCCCCCCAGCCTCCGCAGGCGATGGAGGTATTGGAAACCGTTGCCGCGGAAAAGGGTGCCCCCATAACCGTTTTGGGCGTAGACTGGCAATATAACCTTCAACAGGTGGAAAAGGACGGCATACGACTCTCGGTTATACACAAGGATGGTACAGGCTACCGAGATCTCTACGTCGCCCTGCGAGGTCGCCATCAAGCCATAAATGCAGCCCTGGCTACAATCGCCTTTCATATGCTACGCGAATTGGGCTGGCCTTTGACCGAAGACCATCTCCGTCAAGGTTTGGCTCAGGTGCGTTGGCCAGGGCGCATGGAAATCCTCCAGGAGCGCCCAGTTCTTATTATAGACTCAGCCCACACTATCGAATCAGCCCAAGAATTACTCCATGCTCTGGATCTGTGGTTTCCCTGGCGTCGCGTTCACCTCATCTTTGGCGCATCGCAGGACAAGCCGATAGAGGCCTTGCTGGACATCTTCTGGCCGCGCGTCACATCGGTCTTCATCACCCGTTCAGAACACCCCCGCGCGGCCTCTCCCGATTTCATCCTCGAGCAGATGCCGGACTTCCCCGGACCGGATGTGTACACCTTCGCGCGAGTCGAAGACGCGCTGGACACTGCTTTGCACTTGGCTGACGAAGATGACATCATTTGCGTGGCTGGATCCATCTTTCTGGTCGCGGCCGTGCGAGAACTGTGGGGCCACTTGTATGGACAATTGTCCCCTGACGATTGGGCCTATGAGAGTGATTTTCCCATCATTCGCCGTGCAACTTCGGAACCACATTCCCATCGAATGCGTAAATAAGACAGGAACATCATCGTACATTTTCTCGCCATTTTGGGCATAGGACACACGCCTGATAAGCCAAAGGCCGGAAAGGGTCGATCAAAAACCATCATGGCAAAAGGAAAGAATAGTTGGCTTGAACATCTGGATTTCGAAGAAGACCTTTTAGAATCCATTGCCCGTTTTCGGGCAGAGCGGCACGCGATTACAGGGCCTGAAACGACAGAAGGTGAGGTAGAAACATACCTCGTCATTCCATCACGAGACACCATCGTCTTCCCCAATATGGTCGTTCCTCTCTTCATTGGCCGCCCTCGCTCTTTGGAGGCAGTAGAAGAAGCCCTGGAGGAGGACGCGCCCATCATCGTGCTTGCCCAGCGTGATCCCAACATCGAAGAACCCGGGCCCGATGATCTCTACACAGTCGGCACCGATGTCTCCATTGGCCGCACCCTGCGCCTGCCCGACGGCACAACGAGCATCCTCGTCCAGGGGTTGGAACGGGTACGCGTCCTCGAATTCGTGCAAATGGACCCGTACATCCTGGTGCGCGGCGTGCCCATCATCGAGGGGCAGCCCGAAGGGATCGCTGTTGAAGCCCTGATGCGGGTGGTCCGAACCCTCTTCGAGCGCGTGGTGGACCTGAACCCCAACATTCCGGAGGACGCGTACATTGCGGCCATGAATGTGGAGGGACCGGGGTGGCTCGCCGACCTTGTGGCTCACGTCCTGGAACTCTCCCTGGAAGAACGCCAAACCATCCTGGAAACCCTGGACCCCGTCGAGCGGCTGCAAAAGGTCAGCCTGCTGCTGGGCAAGGAACTGGACGTGTTGGAACTGGAGAACAAAATCCAGGCCCAGGTCCAGCAGGAGATGGACAAAAACCAGCGGGAGTGGTTCCTGCGGGAGCAAATGCGGGCCATCCAGGCCGAACTGGGCGAACTGGACGACCTCCAGCGGGACATCAACGAACTGCGGCAACGCATTGCCGAGAGCAATTTACCGGAAGAAGCGAAGGAAAAGGCGGAACGGGAGGTCAACCGCCTGGCCGCGATGCCTGCGGCCGCGCCGGAGGTGGCGATCATCCGCACCTATCTGGACTGGCTCCTCAACCTGCCGTGGAACGAATACACCGAAGACAACATGGACATCGAGCGCGCGGCCCGCATTCTGGACGAGGAGCACTATGGCCTGGAAAAGGCCAAGGAACGTATCCTCGAACACATTGCCGTGCGCAAACTCGCCCCGGACAAAATGCGCCAACCCATTCTGTGCTTCGTGGGCCCTCCCGGCACGGGCAAGACCAGCATGGGCAGGTCGATTGCCAAGGCCCTGGGCCGCAAGTTCGTGCGCCTTTCCCTGGGCGGCATTCGCGATGAGGCGGAGATTCGCGGCCACCGCCGCACCTACATCGGCGCCATGCCCGGCCGCATCATTCAGACCATGCGCAATGCCGGATCGTCCAACCCCCTCTTCATGCTGGACGAAATCGACAAGATGGGGGTGGACTTCCGTGGCGATCCGGCCGCGGCGTTGCTCGAAGTGCTGGATCCGGAACAGAATCACGCCTTCCTCGACCACTACCTCGACATCCCTTATGACCTGAGTAAGGTCATGTTCATCACCACCGCGAACACCCTGTACAGCATTCCGCCCGCTCTTCTCGACCGCATGGAAATCATCGAGTTTCCGGGCTATGTGGAAAGCGAGAAACTGGAGATCGCTCGGCGGTTCCTGGTGCCGCGACAGTTGGAGGCCCACGGACTGAAGGAGTACGGCCTTCAGTTCCCGCGCGAGACACTCCTGCGCATCATCCGCGAGTACACCTATGAGGCCGGAGTGCGCAACCTGGAGCGCGCCATCGCCAATATCTGCCGCAAGGTTGCCCGCCGCATTGCAGAGGGCAATTCGGCCCCGAAGCGGATCACGCCCAACATGCTGGAGAAATTCCTGGGGCCGCCGCAAAACGCGTACCTGCAAATCGAGAGTGAACCCCAGATTGGCGTGGCCACAGGGCTCGCCTGGACCGAGGGCGGAGGGGACATTACCCTGGTCGAGGTCATGCTCATGGAGGGGAAGGGGAACCTGATCCTCACCGGACAGTTGGGCGACGTGATGCAGGAGTCGGCCCAGGCTGCCCTCTCCTACGCTCGGGCCCACGCGAGGGACTACGGGTACCCGGACCTGGACTTCGACAAGTTCGACATACACATTCACCTGCCCGAGGGAGCAGTGCCCAAGGATGGCCCGAGTGCCGGCGTAACCATGCTCACCGCGCTGGTGTCGGCGCTGGGTGGTCGTCCCGTAAAGCCGGATGTGGCCATGACGGGCGAAATTACCCTGCGCGGTCGGGTCTTACCCGTGGGGGGGCTGAAGGAGAAACTCATCGCCGCGCAACGCGCGGGCATCAAAACCGTCATATTACCGAAGAAGAACGAAAAGGATCTGGCCGATATCCCAAAGCGCCTGTTGAAGGGGTTGAACATCGTGCTCGTTAGTCATGTGGACCAGGCTCTAGCGACGGCCTTGCTTCCACAGGAAGAAAAGTAGACCCAAACTTCCCGGGAAAACACCATCCACAGCGGAGGGACGCCCATGAACCTGCGGGAGATCGTGACGGCGTGGCCACGGTCCTCTCCTGAGCAACGTCGCGCCTGGACGCAGTATGTCCGCTTCAACACCTCATTGAACGAGGGGGATGTACCCGCCCTTATGGACCTTTTCCACACCGTGCTCGGTACAGGCGGGGCCGAACAGCGGGCCATGGAGGAGGCCGTGTTGACCACCCTGGCCCGTTTAGGGCAGGCCACCGCCCTGCCCGTCTTCCGGGAACTCCTCTTTACCCATCCCACCCCGTGTCTCACCCCCCTGGCTGAAGTGGTGGAGGCCCTGGCGGAAGTGGCGGCCGTGTCGGGTACACAGGAGGCCCTGGAGCTCCTGGAGATGTGCCTGAGCCACGACGACGTGGACGTGCGCGACATGGCCACGACATCCCTCGTCCGGGCGTACCACCAGTCGGGCAAGGAGGTACCGGAGCGTGTGATAAGCCGCCTTTACGACATGCTCCAACGGGATCCGGTCCGCCGTGTGCGCTTTTCCGCCGGCCTTGCCCTCCAGGAACTGGGGGAGATAGACTTCATCGAGATCATATTCTGGGCTGAGGATATGGCAGGCTGGGAGGAAGATAGGACCTTCGAGATTCGGGACGATATCCTGTGAGGGTTACGACCTTTCCGCGGCCTTGCGCGCTGCCACCGGGCGCAAGTGCGGGCCCGACCAAGGAGTTCCCTCCTCCCCTACCCAGCGGGCGAAGATCAGGTAGCCGGTGTGGGCGACCATGCGATCCTCAGGACGCAGGCGCTCAGGCACGGGCTTGTACGCGCGCAGCAGGAGTTCTTCCACGGTCACCATGACGAACCCCATCTTGTAAAGGGCGTCCACGACCTGGGCGACCTGATTCGTGGTGGGCACCAGCGCGCCAAAATGCCCCCCCATCGTCAGCGCATCCCGCACCTGCGCTAAGTACTCCCACGGGGTGCGCACATCCAGGAAAACCGCGTCCACATCTCGCTCCTCAAACCCCTCTTGGATGTCCCGCACGTGCCAGGTGATGCAAGCATTCACGTCCAGAGTGGCCAGGTTCTTGCGTGCCAGGGCCTGGTGTTCGGGGCGCGCTTCGTACGTGTACACGTGCCCATCGGGATACACGGCGCGAGCAAAGGCCAGCGTCAGTCCACCACTCCCCGTCCCCGCCTCGATCACCCGCCGCCCGGCATAGAGGTTCAACCGCATGACGATGTAGGCCGCGTCTTTGGGAAACACAATCTGCGTGCGCCGTTTCAGGTACTGGAGCAAATCCGCGGTCGAGGGCTCCAGGGCCAGGTAAGGAATCCCCTTGTGGGTGTGTACCACACGCCCCAAAGGCGCGCCGAGGAGTGCGTCGTGGGGAATGACGCCGTGGTGGGTCTGGACCTGCTTGCCTTCCTCCAAATAGACGAGACGAGTCTTCCGATCGGGGCTGATGAGCAGGACGGGGTCACCTACACGAGCCGGTCGGCTCATACACACGCTTCCTCCAACGTCCCTTCCGTGTACTCGCGCGGCCAGGGTGCTTCGGGCACCAACCCGTGAATGATGTGTTCGGTTGCCGTGATGTGGTCGAGCATCAGTTGGCGCGCGGCCTCTGGGTCGCGGCGACAGATGGCTTCGTAAATGCGCCAGTGGTAATCGGTGGAGTGCCGGAGGACTACAGGAGAATGGTAAACGATGAGGTCCAGAATCTCCGTCAGGGATGTCTGGACTTCCACCACTGCTCGGTGGATGAGCATACTTTTGGCCGCGCGCGCGATGTCCACATGGAAACGAGCATCTCCCGAACGGTAAAGGGCAAAGGCCTCCTCCTTGCCCCGCAATTCCTGCAGGATGCCCTCCAGTTCGGCCAGATCGCCGGGTGTGGCGCGCTGGGCCGCGAGTTCTGCTGCCGTGGGTTCCACCGCACGGCGAAAGTCCAGCAGGGCTGGGAGTTGGTCGCGAATACGCTGAATGATGGCTTCTTGCTCCGGGGCGCGAGGGGCCTCCGGCCAACGGGCCACGAACGTGCCGCCGCTTCGCCCCGGGCGCGCTTCAAGGTAGCCCGCATTGATGAGTACTCGCAAGGCCTCGCGTAGGGTGGCGCGACTCACCCCCAACTGACGGGCCAGTTCCCGTTCAGGGGGCAGGCGATCGCCGGGACTCAACAGTCGCGCCTTGATGGCCCCGGCAATCGCCTCCACCGTCTCCTCGAAGGTGTTGCGAGAGCGCACGCGTGGAAAAATCAGGGAGGGTTCTATTGACTGCTTGGTCTCTTTAGCCATGACAGACTCTCACGTGTACTCCTCGCGTGGCGGGTGAAACACATCCACCAGCACGCTATCTTGGAGGGCACGGGCGCCGTGGGGCACCCCACCCGGAATGGCATAGGCATCCCCAGGCCCGCATCGCATCTCCTGTCCGTCCACGATCATGACCACCTCACCCGACACGATGTACCCCACCTGGTCGTGCGGGTGTGTGTGCACGGGCACTTCACTGCCGGCGCTAAGGGTGAACTCACACAGCATGAGGCGCTCCGTCACGGCTAAGGTGCGCCGTACAATACCGGCCAGCATCTCCACGGGCTGTACCTGATCGCGGGAAATGACGCTTGCTTGCATGAGTCGACCTCTGAATACGGGAACAAAGGTGTGTTGTGTACCCACTCTTGACGATGGACAATGGACGATGGCTTCAATTGTCTACGGTCTATCGTCCATCGTCCCCTGATGACCGACTTCTATCCACACACCAATCAATGACGCCTAAGCACGTACGTAGCGCAGCCAGCCGTGACGGTCGGGCTTGTGACCTTTGGTGATGGCGAAGAACTCCTCCTGTATCTGCTGGGTGATGGGGCCGCGCGAGCCGCTCCCAATAGGAATGCGGTCCACCGAACGGATGGGGGTGATTTCGGCCGCGGTGCCACAGAAGAAGAGTTCGTCCGCCCGATAGAGCATATCCCGGCTGATGGGCGCTTCGATTACTTCGATGCCCAAATCGCGCGCCAGGGTAATCACGCTATCGCGCGTGATACCGGCCAGGATGGAATTGGAGGGCGGTGGGGTGTAGAGTTTACCGTCCTTCACCAGGAAGATGTTCTCCCCGCTTCCCTCGGCCACGTAGCCGTACACGTCCAGCACGATGGCCTCGTTGTAGCCCAGGTCATGGGCTTCCATGGCCGAGAACTGGGAATTCACGTACTGGCCGCCGATCTTTGCTCCCGGGGCCGCGGTGCCGGGCGCGTACCGCCGCCACGTGCTGACCATCACGTCGACGCCTTTTGTCAGGGCCTCTTCGCCCAGGTAGGTACCCCACGGAACGGCGCCGATGATCACCTGTACCGGACAGGAGCGACCGTCCAACCCAAGGCGGTCGTACCCGCGAAAAGCCAGGGGCCGAATGTAGCAGGCGTCGAGGTTGTTCTTGGCTATGGTGTCCACAACAGCCTGTTCCAACTCCTCGACGGAGTACGGGAGGTCGATGCGCATCACGCGTGCACTATTCACAAAGCGTACCATGTGCTCGTGCAGACGAAACACGGCGGGCCCACGCGGCGTTGCGTAGGCTCGAATTCCCTCAAATACGCTGGTACCATAATGGAGGGCATGTGCGAAGACATGCACCTTCGCTTCATCCCAGGGGACGAACTCGCCATCCATCCACATCCAGTCGGCTCGCATGGGCATGATGCCACCTCCTGCGTGGGGTCATATGTGAATCGGACGTTTATCATTATTCCACAAGCCAAAAAGGGAGGCAATTTCCAACAGTCGCATGGGCCGGTTTTCATACCTTTTAATTGAACTCTTGATAGACGGCGGCCGGCCGTGAGCCCACACGGGGCTAAGGAGATACTGTTGGTAACCCCCCATCGGTTGGGGAAAGAACACGTCATCTCTCGGAATAAAGACCCCGTGCGGGCAAACGGCCAATTGTCAGAACAATTCCTCAAGTTGCAAGAAGAGTTCAGAGCTCTGGCTCCACCCGCTCAACATGACGCGTCCCTGCGGGACGCAAAACGCCCTCACCCCTCGAGCATCGGCGAGAACCACCAGCGCGGCCTGTCTCCCCCTCTCCAACCTTTAACCTTTAACCTTCAACCTTCAACCTTTAACCCCCAACCTTGCCCTTTCCCCCCACCCACATTACAAT
>JALWHQ010000152.1 GCA_026983525.1 Anaerolineae bacterium
GGTCGTGCTCATCGAGCACGACATGGGTGTCGTCATGGACATCTCCGACCGGGTCGTCGCGCTGGACTTTGGCCGCGTGATCGCGGAAGGGCCGCCCGACGCCATCCGCAGCAACCCGCTGGTCATCCAGGCCTACCTGGGAGACGAATCGCTCATGGCGTTCCTGTAACCGGACACGCTGGACCACCCCGGCCAGGCTTGTGTGCGTACCGTAACTTCTCGTGTTTGGGAGGTTGGCATGGAAGATACCCTACCCAAATTGCTCGTTGCCAACGCTCGCCGCTTCGGAGATAAAATCGCCCTGCGGGAAAAGGAGTTTGGCATCTGGCAGACCATCACCTGGGAGGAATACCTCACACGCGTTCGCAACTTTTCCCTGGGGTTGATCAGCCTGGGGTTGGAGCCGGGGGACAAGATCGCCATCATCGGCGACAACCGCCCTGAGTGGGTCATCGCGGAGCTGGCCGCCCAGGCTGCCGGGGGCATCTCCATGGGCATCTACCAGGACTCCATCGCGGAGGAGGTGCAGTACCTGGTGGACTTCAGCGACGCCCGCTTCGTCATTGCCGAGGACCAGGAGCAGGTGGACAAGGTCCTGGAGGTGTGGGACCGACTGCCCAAGGTGGAGAAGGTCATCTACTACGACCCGCGAGGCCTGCGCAATTACACCGAGCCCTTCCTCCTCTACTTCCCCGAAGTAGAGGCCATGGGGGAAAGTTACAGCCGCGGGCACCCCGGACTCTTCATGCGCAACGTGGACAAGACGCGCCCGGACCACATCGCCATCTTCTCCACCACCTCCGGCACCACGGGCAAGCCCAAGATCGCCATGCTCACCCACAACAACCTCATCAGCATGGGGCGCAACCTGATGAAGGTGGACCCCATGACCCCCGGCGACGAGTACCTCTCCTTCCTGCCCCTGGCCTGGATTGGCGAGCAGATGATGACCGTGTCCAGCGGCCTGACGGTGGGCTTCACCGTCAACTTCCCCGAGGAGCCGGAAACGGTCAAGGAGAACCTGCGCGAGATCGGCCCCCACGTGATGTTCTCCCCGCCCCGCATCTGGGAGAACCTCGTCTCCGAAGTCCAGGTCAAGGTGGAGGATGCCACCTGGCTCAAGCGCAAGGTGTTCGACTGGGCCATGCCCATCGGCTACGCCATGGCGGACACGCGCTTTGAGAAGAAGGAACCCTCCCGCTCCCTGCGGTGGAAGTACCGGCTGGCGGACTGGCTGGTGTTCACCCCCATCAAGGACAAGATGGGCCTGCGCCGCATC
>JALWHQ010000153.1 GCA_026983525.1 Anaerolineae bacterium
GGCCATCCCTCGATGCCAAAGCCGGCCAGGGATTCGACGTGGAAGTGCTCGCGCAGCACGTCGCGCGCGGTCTCCTCGTCGAAGCGCCACGCGTCGTAGGGCGAAAGCGCGGCGGGTGCGTCCTGCAGAAGCGGGGGCACGGGGTGGTCGGGCGCGTGGGGGTCGTGGCTGGGGAAGAGGATCTCGGCGGGGCGCAGGCGGGTGAGTTCCTCGCGCACCTGGCGCTCCCACTCCTCCCCGCGAATTTGGGTGGCCGCGAACTCGCCCGTGCTGATGTCCGCGTAGGCCAGGCCCGCGCCCTTCTCGTCCCACACCAGGGCGACCAGGTAGTTGTTGGCCTTCTCGGGCAGCAGGTGGGGCTCGATAAGGGTGCCCGGGGTGACGACGCGCACCACGCGGCGGGGGACCAGGCCCCTCACCGGCGTGTTCCCTTCCTGCTCGCAGATGGCGACCTTGTAGCCGGCCTGGAGGAGTTTGGCGATGTAGGTGTCGGCCGCGTGGTAGGGCACGCCGGCGAGGGGCACGCGCACGCCCTTGCCCACGGGCCGCGAGGTGAGCGCGATGTCACACACCTGGGCGACGATCTTGGCGTCCTCGTCAAAGGTCTCGTAGAAGTCGCCCAGGCGGAAGAAAAGTATGGCGTCTGGGTACTGGCGTTTGATCTGGAGGTACTGTCGGCGGACGGGCGTTGTCATGGAGAGTTATAAGCGATCGCTGCGCGGATATCCTCTTCCGTCAATTGGAGGTACTCGGCCAGGATCTCTTCCACACTCATTCCTGAAGTAAGAAAATCCAGAATCAAAGATACCCATATGCGAGTACCCCGAATGCATGGCTTGCCAAAACACACATCTGGGTCAACAGAGATTCTCTCAAGTAAAGCCCTCGTCTTCATCGTGGTTTCTCCTTAAGTCGACGATGGACGATGGACGATGGACATGAGTCGTTCTCCACCGTCCATCGTCTATCGTTCATCCTCTGTCGCCCTCATACCCCATGGTAAACGGGCCATCCCTATCTCGCGCGGCATTATATCACACGCGCGCGGGGAAGACGATATCGGGGGGCCTTTCCTTCGGTGAGGGCGGGCAAGCCCTGTTCAGAACGCCTGAATTTCGTCCCCTCACGGGGCATGCTATAATGGCCTCACACCCGGTTGAAAGCGTACGCGCGGCCTCGGCTCCTCCCAAAGGCATAGGCTGTCCACGATGTCAGGATGTCCATGGTGAACACGGGGACGTCCTGAAGAAAGGGAGATGTGTGGATCGACCATGCTGAGCATACCCTTCCCACGCCTCACGTTGGCAACGTATCCGTCCCCGTTTCACCGCCTCCCGCGGCTGAGCGACCACATCGGTCGGGACGTATGGATCAAGCGCGACGATGTGATCGGTCCGGCCATGGGGGGCAACAAGACCCGCAAGTTGGAGTTCATCCTGGCGGACGCGCTGGAAAAGGGCGCGCGCAAAGTCGTCACCTTCGGCGGCCTCCAGTCCAACCACGCGCGCCTGACCGCAGCCGCGGCCACACGCTTTGGTCTGGAACTCCACCTGTTTTTCTTCGAACGACGGCCGGACCGCCTCCAAGGCAATCTCCTGCTCAACCGGTTGCTCGGCGCGCGCATGCATTTCGTGCCCCTGGGCGGGGGCGGCGGAGGCATGACGCTGGAAACCACAAGCCGTCTTGTGCGGTTGCTGGCCCTTATGCTGGTGGGGCCGCACTACTTCATTCCTGTGGGGGGACACATGTGGCAGGGCGCGTTGGGGTATGTCGCGGCCGCCCAGGAGTTGGTAGAGCAGGCCAAGGCTGTGGGCATCGAAGAGGGCTGGGTGATCGTCGCCGCGGGGAGCGGTGGCACTCTGGCCGGGCTCATGGCCGGGTTCCACCTGCTGGGCGCACGGTTGCGGCCGGTGGGCATCGACGTGGGCAAACTGTGGAAGGCGTTCCCCCGTACCATCGCACGCCTGGCGAACGACGTCTGCCGCCATCTGGGATGCCCGCACACCTTCCGACCCGAGGATGTGCCCCTCATCGAGGGGACGTATGCGGGCGAGGGATATGCGGTGCCCACTGAGCAAGGGAACGCGGCCATCCGCTTGCTGGCTCAAACAGAGGGCATCCTGCTCGACCCCGTGTACACGGGCAAAGCCTTTGCGGGCATGCTGGACATGGTCGAGCGGGGTCAATTGGGTCAGGGGGAGCCCCTCATCTTCCTCCACACCGGCGGTGTTCCAGGCCTGTTTGCCTACACGGATGCGCTAAGTTGAGATTCACCACATTCTCGGTGCCTTCGACACCGAGAATGTGGTGAATCCCTCTCGTCTCCTTATACAATTTGCACTTTTCACTTTTCACTCCATTACCCCCAGAGTAGGGAGAACCAGTAGACGGTCGGGAAAACAAAGAGCAGGCTGTCAATGCGGTCGAGCGCTCCACCGTGGCCGGGGATAAGATGGCCGGAATCCTTAACCCCGCACTGCCGCTTGAACATGGATTCGACCAGGTCACCCAGGGGGGCCATTGTGGCCACGGCCGCGCCCAACAGCGCGGATTGCCCCACACTCACGGCGGGCAACACCAGGGGTACCAACGCCACAGCCGCCAGTACGCCTACCACCCCCCCACCGATTGTGCCTTCCCACGTTTTCTTTGGACTCAAACGGGGTGCCATTCGATGCTTACCCACGGCCGTGCCGATGAAGAAAGCGCCCGAGTCGGTAATCCACGTGAGTCCCAGGGCCACCACCACCCACCAAAATCCTCGCGGGCGCGCGCGCAAGAGGGGCGCGTAGTGGGCCAGAACACCTAAATACAACGCCACCCCCAGGGTAAGGGCCCAGTCCGTAGCCGGCGCTTCGGTACGCTGGGCCAACGCGCGCACGAGGGTAACGATGACCGCCCCGGTGATGAAGTAAGTCATCCATCCAGGTGTAGGAAACACAACGCTCAAGAGCAAGAAAGCCAGCGATATTCCTATCCCCCACATTTCAAAAGGGGTATATCCCTTGCGGCGTAGCATGGCGTAGGCTTCATGGCCGGCGATACCGACGAACAGGGCGACCAACGCCACGAACCACCAGCCCCCCAGATAAAGCAGCACAAAAGCGATGGGGATGAGGAGCGCGGCGCTGATGATTCGTTCCTTGAACATGGGGCCTATTCCTGGGTGAGGACGCGACCGAACCGTCGCTCGCGCGAGGCATAGTCGCGAATCGCCTTCATCAATTCCTGTCGGTCGAAGTCAGGCCAGTACACGGGCGTCACGTAGAACTCCGCGTAAGCCGCTTGCCAGATCAAGAAGTTGGACAGGCGGTATTCCCCGGAGGTTCGGATGATGAGATCGGGATCGGGGAGACCAACGGTGTAAAGGTACTGCTCGAAGACTTCCTCGGTGATGGCGTCGGCCGGAATGCCATCGCGCACGATGCCGCGCACCGCGTCCAGAATTTCCGCCCGTCCGCCGTAGTTGAAGGCCACATTGAGGATGATGCGGTCATTGTCGCGAGTCCGCTCTACCGCCTCTTCGATACGCTGTCTCAACCGTTCGTTCACCCCTTCCAGCCGACCGCAGTGACGAATCTGCACACCGTTGGCATCCAACTCGTTCAATTGCTTGCGGATGGTCAGGCTGAGCAGGCGCATCAGACCCTCGACTTCCATCTGGGGACGCTGCCAGTTCTCTGTGGAAAAGGCGTAAATTGTGAGCACCTCGATACCAAAGTCGGTACATGCCTCCAGCACGCGGCGGATATTGTGGGTACCGGCGCGATGTCCGGCCAGGCGGGGCAGACCGCGCGCCTGCGCCCACCGCCCGTTACCGTCCATGATGATGCCGATGTGCCGAGGAATACGCTCCGGCGGCACCCCCAATTCGATTAAGGATTCAGGATCGGGACGGGGCCTGACAACTGCGTGTGTCCGTTCTTCGATCATGCGTGTGAATGTCCTTTGCAGTGACTACTCCTCCAAAATTTCTGCTTCCTTGCGCTCGCCTATCTCGTTGATCTTCTGGATATGGTCCTTGGTCATGTCCTCCACCCGGTCAACCAGCCGGTGGTACTCGTCTTCGGAGATCATTTTCTCCTTCTCTAAATCGCGCAGGTCGGCGATGGCATCACGGCGGATGTTGCGCACGGCCACGCGCGCCTCTTCCACTCGCTTGTGCACCAATCGCACCAACTCGCGACGGCGCTCCTCCGTGAGGGGCGGGAGAACCAGGCGAATCACCTGTCCGTCGTTGCTAGGCGTCACCCCCAGGTCAGACTTCAAAATGGCCTTCTCGATCATGGCCATGCTGCTGGGATCAAAGGGGCGAATTGTAATCAATCGAGGTTCGGGAGTGGTGATGGCGGCCAGTTGCATAAGAGGAGTCGGCGTGCCGTAATAGTCTACCAGAAGGCGCTCGACCAAAGCGGGTGAAGCGCGCCCACTGCGGATGCTTGCCAAGTCGGTGCGCAACGCCTCAACGGCCTTGTCCATACGCGCCCTTGCGTCGGAGAGGATTTCTTTGACCAGACTATCTTCCATGACCCACCTCCGAGGGGGAAGGATATGACCTCCACACGTGGGTACATTGTATCGTAGAAATCGCCCATTGCCCAAAGAGGAAAACACACGGTGACGTATCGAGCCGTTGGCAGCCGCCTTGTACCTTTCACCTTTGATGCACTGCAGGAAGGAACAATCTATGATAGATACCCAATGTCGCTTTCAAGTAGGGTGTATCTTGAATGAACGTAATGGTTCCCTTAGGAGCAGCGCTCACGTAGACACGATGAGCCCAGGTGTCCACTGCTATGTCCGTATCCCCATCTGTGGGGAACACGGCGATGGGACGACCGGCCCCTTCGAGCCAGACCTGCACGCCCCCGTTCGTGCAGAGGACATAGACATGCGCCAGTTTGGCGTTGAGTGCCACCTTGTGAGGGGCACAATCCAAAGCGAAGGTTTTCCTCGTCGTGCCGTCAAGGGAGATCAGGCTCAGACGGCGTGCTGTCCGGTGGGAAACAGCGAGAAGCCCGCGCGCCGCGTCCACGGCCACATCGTCGGGCGGCTCATCCAGGGACAATGTGCCGACAACGTGCAGGGTACGCGCGTCCACGCGCATGATGCGATGAGGCGAACGCGCGGCAACCAAAATCTCCTCCCGGGCCGGGTCGTAGTCCAGGGCGGTGGGCGTGCCCCCAACCTCCAACGTGGTCTCGACCTTCCAGGCAAAGAGGTCGACCACGGTGAGGGTGCGGTCGCGCGCGCTGATGACAAAAGCCCGCCCCACTTCCGGTGCCACGGCCAGGTCGATGGGCCATTCCCCCACAGGGAGGAAGCGCACCAGATCCGCGTTCTCAGGCGAGAAGATGAGCGCTCCCGCGTACTGAAGGGTGGCCACAATGCCGGGAGGCGAGGGCGACCAGGCCACTTTGTCCATCCCCCAGTAGCCCGGCCAGGCAAAGGTGTTTACCACGTCGCCTCGGGGCGGGACGACGACGCGAATGGCCCCGGCGGTGTAATCGGTGACGGCCAGCGCGCGCGTTGCCGGATGCACCGCCATGCCGTGGGGCGCGCCCCCTATCCGCCAGGTGCGCACGGTCGCCTCAGGGGCAGGGGTGGGTGTGGGCTCAGGTAGCCGTGGTGTGGGGGTAGGCGGAGGTGGTGCAGGCGAAGGCGTGCATGTCGTACACGGTGCGGGGAGATTCTCTGGAGGGAGAAGTAAAAGGGAGACCGTGTGATTGAGCGGGGGAATATTCGTTGTGGGGAATTCGGCGCGCGCGGTCACATACGCCACGGTGGGCGCGGTAACCCGATGCGCACGCGCCTGCAAGGTCACCACCAATCGGCCGGAGAAGGGAGACAGATCCAGTTGGGCCACGCGGGTGTACTGGAGGTGGGGCACCCCCGAGGGGGCAATCCAATCCCAGGCCCTCCAGCGTCCATCGGGATCGCTCAACTGGAACGGAGCGACGGCCACAATTTCGGGCCAGCGGTTCCAGTGGTCACGAAACGCGCGTACCATGTAGTCGGCCCGCGTCTCCTCGTCGATGGGGCGAAACTGAGGGAAGGACGCGTCGCCCAGCGCGTACCCCGTCTCGCTGATCAGCACACGCGCGCCCGGTCGCCCCCATTGGGCCAGTCGCGCCAGTTCCAGCACATAAGCATCGATGGTATGACGGTCGCCGGCCGCCGCGGTGCCATCGTGATGGTTGTACTCGGGAGGGTGGTTGCCCGGATACGCGTGGCTGGCCCAAATGTCGAACTTGTGCAGCGCCTCGGGCACGGCGGTAAACATGGCGTCCATAAAGGCCAGGTTGTCATAATCGCCCGTGGGGGCGAGGGGAGCGTTGAGCACGCGAATGCGGGGATCCCCCAAACTGTGGATGGCATCGGCGACCGCGGAGAAGAAACGGGCGTACGCGGCGGGATCGACACGGCCGCCCCACTCCTCCCGGCGGTTGGGTTCGTTCCACACCTGAACGTACAGGGTACGCCCATCCACCCGCGGGAGACCGGCGACAAACGCCCGGTAGCGGGCGGCAATCTCCGCGTAGGGGTAGGTCCCCCGTGGGTCAGGCGGGAGCCACACATCGCCCGACCGTTTCCCCTGCAAACGCAACACGGGATCCAACCCACGGTGATAGGCCCCCCACACAAAGTCCACCCAGCAAGGGGGTGTCGTCCACGTGTCCACATCGATGGACATGACCAACTGCTTGACCACACCCCCTTCCCCGACCAACTCGCGCGCCCTGTCCAGTTGCCAGTTTACCAGCCCGGCATCCTCACAGTGATCCTGTACGAAGGTGTTGATGCCGCGCATGTTGGCCTGTCGCCCCGGGGGCAACGTGAGATCGGACCAGCGCAGTTCTCCATCGCTGAACGTGGGGGCCACATCGACGGGAGAGTTTCCGATGCGTACGCGCGCGCTGCCGGGCACATATTCGACCTCCGGTGGGAGGCTCAAGCGCAGGTCGAGGGGAAGAGCATCGGCGGTAGGGTTGGTCACCGTAATGGTCAGGGTAATTAACCCCTCTCCGTGAACCGTGCGCGGCGCGACGTTCAACTCCAAAGAGGGAAACGGTGCTGCAAGGCCGCGCATCCCCGAAAGGAAAAGCAGGGCCAGGGTCAGCGCGGCCGCTATAAACCAGCGACGTGATGCCATACCTATGCCAGCAGCGAATGCCCTCCGTCTATGACGATTGTCTGGCCTACGATCATGCTCGCGTCGTCACTGCAAAGCCAGGCCACAATGCGGCCGATTTCCGCCGGCGTTGCCAGGCGCCCGGCAGGCGTGCGCGCCTTGGCTTCGGCGATGATTCTGTCCTTGCTGGGGAAGAAATCCAGGGCCTCGGTTTCCACGACCCCCGGGGAGATGGCGTTCACGGTGATGCCGTAGGGTGCGAGTTCCACAGCCAGGTAGCGGGTGAGCGCTTCGATGGCTGCCTTGGACACGCCGACGATGCTGTACTCGGGCAGGACGCGCACGGAGCCCAGGCTGGTGACGGTGATGACGCGGCCCCAGCCCCGTTCCTTCATGTAAGGGAAGGCCTCCTGCACGCCGAAGAGAATGGAGCGCGCGTTGATGTTGAGCGTCCACTCCCACTCTTTGGCCCCCTGCTCCATGGCCGGCTTGAGCACACCCGATGCCGCGTTGCCCACGAAAATGTCCACGCTGCCGAAGTGCTGGGCGCCCGTGCGCACCAGGTTGCGGATTTGTTCCTCCTCTCCCACGTGCGCCTTGACCACGATGGCCCTGCCTCCCTGTTGCTCTATGGCGTGCGCGGTCTCCTCCGCGGGCCCACGGCGGCGGAAATAATTGACGACCACGTTGCAGCCGCGCGAGGCCAGTTCCAAAGCAATAGCGCGCCCAATACCCCGGCCACTGCCCGTGATGACGGCGGTCTTCCCTCTCAACGACATAATAAGGCAATCCCTCCTCTGTCGTTTGTGCTATTGTAAAGTGCCAAGTGAAAAGTGAAAAAGGGGGGCCTACGCCTTGCTCCTCTCTGTGTTCACTCTTCACTTTGCACTTTGCACTTATACGTCCTATCCGCTCACCAGCGCGCGCAGGAAGAAGAACAGGTTGGCCGGGCGCTCGGCCAGGCGACGCATGAAGTAGGGATACCACTGGGAGCCGAAGGGCACATAGATGCGCATGCGATACCCCTCGGCCACCAGCGACTCGGCCCGGTCGCGACGGACGCCGTACAAGAATTGGAACTCGAAATCCTCCTGGGTAACGCCCAAACGCGCGGCCAGAGTGCAGGCATAGCGGATGACGGCCTCGTCATGGCTGGCGACGGCGGCAACACTTCCCTTGGCGCGGGCCTCAGGCGCCCACATCTGGCGCAGCAGGGCAAACATGGCCTCCCGGATGCGCTGCCGATCGTGCAGAGCGATGTTCGGCGGTTCGTCGTACGCCCCCTTTACCAGGCGCAAGTCGGCGATGCCCTCGTCGATGAGTTGCCGCACATCCTCCGGAGTGCGGTGCAGGTACGCCTGCACCACCGCGCCCACCCTGTCGAAGTCCCGGCGCAAGCGGCGGTACAGGGTCAGGGTACGGTCCACGTACGCGGAACTTTCCATGTCGATGCGCACGAAGCGCCCAACGTCGGCGGCCTTTGCCACAATGCGACGCACGTTTTCGTAGGCTACCTCATCGCCCAGGTCGAGCCCCAGGTGCGTCAACTTCACCGAGACGCCACTTTGCAACCCTTCCTGGTGAATGGCGTCCAGGGCCTCCAGGTAAGCATCGGCTGCCTCGCGCGCGTCTTCCACCGTGAGGACGTTCTCTCCCAGGTGATCGAGGGTAGCCTTCATGCCCCGCTGGTTAAGGGCCCGAATGACAGCGATGGCGTCGTCCAGGGTCTCACCGGCCACAAAACGACGCGCCACACGCCGCGATGGAGGGAACGCGACGATGCGCTCCTGCATACGCGGGTTCCGCGCCATTGCCAGCAACATCCGACGTACGACGTTGTACATGGCAGGCCTCACTTGTTATTCGAATCGCTGCTGTTTCCACGCCCGAGCCATGATATCCTCCCGCTGGGCCATGACGCCTCCGGCGGCAAAATAACGCTCGAGCACAGTGTACCAATCACGGCCGCGCGTGATGGGGGCCATCGCCTCGTAGGCGGCATCCAGGTCGTCGGGCGTGTAGTCCCGATAGGTGTTCTCGTGCACGACAAGGTGGCGGGGAAGGCGGGGGCGCGGTGTCTCGGGCACTCGCTCCGGATCGGGGACGCCCACACAGAGCCCACACACGGGCAGAACGCCCGGGGGCAACTGAAGCACACGGGCGATCTCATCCACTGCGTTCTGAATGCCCCCGATAAAGCAGGTGCCGTACCCCAACATCTCCGCGGCCAATGCCAGGTTCTCGGCGGCCAGCCCCGCGTCCAGGGTGCCAAATATCAGGGCCACCCGATACCCCATGCCGTACGCGCCTCCCCGATGCTCGATAAGCCGACGCAGGCGGTACACGTCCAGGCAGACGACGAAGTACTCGGCGCACTCGCGAATGTGCGCTTGTCCACCCGCCAACTCGGCCATGCGATCGCGAAGATCCCCGTCGGTGATGCGCATGAGGGTGTACATCTGGGCGGTGGCGTCGGTTGGGGCCCGTTGGGCCGCGCGCAGTATGATATCCAGGTGTTCGGGAGGAATAGGATCGGGCCGGAAATGACGAATGGTGCGATGATGCCAAAATACGCCAAGGCAACGGGAGATTTCTTCCACGAGGTGGGTTGATTCTTCCTCCATCGGGGGCGGATGAGAAGGCGTAAATTTTGCCATTAGTGTTTCTCTCGTTTAGATGGGAGAATCTTATATGTGCAACGATGGTCACCGTTTCGAATGTGCTCCACGCGTTCTACCTTCGCGCATGGAAGCACTCGGCGGATAAACGCGAGTTCTGTTTCACATGCCTGCGGAAACGCCAAGGCCACATCCCGAATGGCACAATGATGCTCGCAGATGACGAACCCTCCGTCTACCTGTTGCCACTCGGCCATGTAGCCGTCCTCGTCGAGGATGGTTGCCAGCACGACCACCCGTTGAGGCAAGGGCAGAGTGTCCAGCCGTGCCAGAGCCTCGCGCGCGCGACGTTCCGCACGCTGTTCAAACAAGTGGGATATCATCTCTTCTCCTTGCTCCGCCTTTAGATAGGAAAGGAGTTCAATGGTCAATGCAGCGTACCGTTGGTCGAACAGTTGGGTGGTCTTGGGGGTGAGAAAATACACGTGGGTGGGACGCCCCCGGCCATAACGCAGCACTCGGTAATCAACCCAGCCTTCCTCTCGCAGCGCGTTTAAATGTCGCCTAATGCCCATTGGGGTCAAGCCAAGGCGCTCACTTAGGGTCCTGGCCGTAGCCTCACCCAAAATCTTTAACGTGAGCAAAATACGACGTCGCGTCGGCTGAGATACATCGTACAACACGGGGTGTTCGTGTTCAACCGGCATATTCCTTCTACCCCAACTTTTATCCGAATACCCGTGACCTCTTACGGATTATTTCCGTCTTTCCTGGTGAGATAAGGAAGTCACATGCCCATTCCCACCCCACGTCTCACAGCCTTTCTTCCTAATCCATTTCGGATTATAGCACAAAGGAGGCCATATGCGAACCCGATGGCTGTTGGCACTTCTACCAATCGTGCTGTTTCCCCTTCTCTTCATAGCCCCCACTGTAGCGGGTGATCAACAAATCTACGTGGTTAAGCCGGGCGATACCCTGTGGGGCATTGCTCAGCGGTTTGGACTCTCCCACTATACTCTGGCACGTTATAATGGCCTCTCGCCTCGATCCTTTGTCTATGTGGGACAACGGATACGAATCCCTGGCCGTACGTCATCATCACCCAGCAACGGTTGGTACATTGTGCGGCCCGGGGATACCCTGAGCGGCATTGCCCAACGGTTTGGGGTGTCCCTCTACTCCCTGGCGCGCGCCAACGGCCTCACCACCCGCAGTTTCGTGTACGTGGGACAACGGTTGCGCATTCCGGGGCGGGGCGTGGCTTCTCAGCCTCCGTCTTCAGGCACATCGCGTACATACACTGTGCGGCGGGGCGACACACTGAGCAGCATCGCCGCCCGCTTTGGGGTATCCGTCTTGGCCCTTGCCCGAGCCAACAATATTCGTAACCCATCCCTCATTTACGTCGGACAGCGTCTTGTCATTCCTCAGCGTACAGGGGGAACGCCACTGGCCGCGCCTGCTCCTGGTGCGCGTAACTTACGCTTCATCGTAGACGTTTCCATGCAACGCTGTTGGCTCTACCAAGGCAATGTGATGCTTTACCAATGGCGATGTTCCACGGGTCGGCGGGGATACCCTACCCGATACGGCACATTCTACATCCAAAACAAAATTCCGGTTGCCTACGGTTCGGCGTGGAACATCTACATGCCGTACTGGTTGGGCATCTACTGGGCAGGCGCAACCCAAAATGGCATTCACGGCCTCCCTTGGAATGCAACCACCGGTGTGCGCGTGTGGGCCGGACTCGTGGGCACCCCTATCACTTTCGGGTGCATCATGCTGGACAATGAGGCCGCGAAGATCTTATACAACATGGCGTACGTGGGGATGCCGGTAATCATCAAACCGTAGGTGAAGCGCCCAGTTTCCAGATTATCAGGAACGTGCAGGAGGTGTGTGACGAAGCCGTTCGAGCAAGGCGGCCAGGTGCTCCAGGCTGGCCAGGTTGTGCACGGGCAGGAAATCGTCCACAAAGGGGAGGGCAGCCACCAGCCCGCGCGTCAAGGGCTCATAGCCCGGCATACCCAAGAGGGGATTGAGCCAGATAAGCCGATACGCGCTCCGCTGCAGGCGGGCCATCTCCTGCTCCAACAAATCGATATCGCCCCGGTCCCAGCCATCGCTGATGATGAGCACAATGGCGCCCCGCCCCAACACCCGCCGTGACCACGTGTAATTGAACGCCTTCAGGGCCTCGCCGATGCGCGTGCCCCCACCCCAATCGCGGGCCGCGCGTGCCGCATCGCGCAGGGCCTCATCCACCTCGCGGCGACGCAATTCGCGCGTGATGCGCGTCAGGCGGGTACTGAACACGAACACCTCCACCGTGTCCAACCGGTGGGTCATGGCGTAAAGGAACTGGAGCAGAACGCGCGAGTAGCGCTCCATGGAGCCGCTCACATCGCAGAGGGCCACAATCGGACGCGGCTTCTCCTTGCGTCGCCGCCGCACCAGCACCAACGGCTCGCCGCCATAACGCAGGTTGCGACGAAACGATCCCCGCAGGTCGACGTACGGTCCGCGCGACGCCCGTACTCGCCGCCGCGTGCGTCGCGCCTCGGGCGCCCAGGCCATCTCCTGCATGAGCCGCTTCAACTCCTCCAACTCCGTCTCCGTGAGTTCCGCGAAATCCTTGTGACGCAGCACCTCGCGCGCGCTGAACGTCAGCACCCGGTCGGGCAGCAGCTCCTCATCAGGCGGCACCTCCACCGCGCCCTCTGCCCATTCCCGCCGCAGAATTTCCCACGCCTCCTCGCCCTCTTCCCCCGCCTCCTCAGAGCGCGGCCACAGCGGGAATTCCCAATGGCGGCTCCAAAAAAGATCGAAGGCCCGGTCGAAGAGAGCGATGTGCTCGCGGCGGCTGACCAGCAAAGCGCGCATAGCGGCTTTCACATCCTCGCGCGAACGCATATCCACCAGCGGAAGGGCACGGGCCACGTCGGCCAGTTGTGCTGCGGTAATCCCCATGCCCAGGTGGCGCAACAACCGTCCAAAAAGCACCACATTATGGAGAAAGGTCGCGCGGCCTGTGGTGGCAACCGTTGTGGGCGAAATGGACGTACGAGCGCTCTCCGCTTTTTCTTGTCTTGACCCCACCCTCATCTTGTCTACCGCTTTCGTGTCTTGACCCGGGGCACCTCGCCGATCACCACCAGACCCAGCCCGCGCACGTCGTCCCGCTCATAGAGGGTGTCGTCCACATAGTGCCAGAGGAGCACCAGGCCAACCCCGAACAGCAGGGCCAACATCACCCGCACCGGTGTCTCCAACTTCTCACGCAGCCCGGGCAACACAGGTCCCACATGGGGCCCATCCACCAAAATGGCCTCGACGCCATAGGCAAACGCCTGAGGGAAGAAGGTCGCGCTCTCCTCGCGCACCGTCTCCACCACCGCGTTGGCAATATCCCGCAACTGGGCCTCATCCCCCCAGTAAATGTTGATCGTGATCACCCGGTGCAATTTGCCCGTTTGCGTGCTCCCCTGGATAGCCCCCGGGGGCACACGGATGTCCTGGGCCTGGAGCCGCTCACTCACCCGGCGAGCAAATTCGGAACCGCTCACCACCTGGCTAAAGTCGTCGATCAAATACTCCGACGTGAGCCAGGTGTAATAGCGGTCATAGCCGTACGCGCCCTGCGTGACCGGCTCCGGGCGCACGCCGACCAGGAAACGCATGGTGGCCACGTACCCGCGCGAGGGCTTGGGCTGGGCCAGACTCAGAGCCAGCACCAGCACCACCATCAAAGTAGGCAACCACCAGCGCCGTTTCAACGCTTGCCAATAGGTCAGGAGTTCCATGCGCGCTTCGCTCCCCTACCGCACCCGTCGGCTGATTTCCAACCCCGCGCCGATGGGCACGGTCACCGATTCGTACAAGGGGTGTGATTTGACCCGCTCCAGGTATTCGGCCAGTTCAGCCGCGTGGGAAATGACGTTGTCGGCCACGATCAGGCCATTGGGTAGCATCTTGGGTATGAGGAGTTCGAAATAAGTCAGGTAATCCGCCTTCACCGTGTCGATGAGCACGAAGTCGAAGGGGCCGGGCAAGTCGGCCACGTTCTGGCGGGCATCGCCCACCAGGTGGGAGACCACGCCCTGGAGTCCGGCGCGCGCGACGTGGGTACGGTTCGCCTCGGCCACGCGCGGCTCAATCTCACACGTCACCAAGGTTCCGCCGTTGCGGTGGGCCGCCTCGGCCAACCAGAGGGTGGAATACCCGTACCCACTTCCGATCTCCAACAGGCGGCGATACTTGCCCACAAGCACCAGCAGGTGCAGCAGGCGCGCGCTCTCAGGGTGGAGCATAGGAGCACGGGGGTAGGAAGGCACCCCACCCCGCGACGCTTGTCGCTGCTCCTCCAGTTCCTCCACCACACGTGCTACCCGCTCATCCAAGACGGCAAAGGGATCCATTGCACCTCCTGTAAGCGCTGTTCTGGGCGTCCGTTACACCCATCCGGTCTGCGGTATTATACCACCCTTGGCCCTTATGCCCGTAGCCCACCTGCCCTACCCACAGGGGATAAGAGAGTGTGAAGAGAGAAACTTTTCTTCTTTGCGGCCGCCTTCTCGTTCTGTCCACTTGCAAAGGGCGGGGGGCCGAAAGGCCGACCTCGTAAGTTTCCGAACGCACTCGATAAAACAAAAACGTCACTCGAACTCCCCGGGAATCCTATCCCACCTGCTTTTCCCGCCACCAGGTCAGGAGTCCCAGCACCACACCCAAGTGGACAATGAGAGTGATGGTGCTGGCGATGGGTGTGGCGCCGAAGTTGTAGATGGTCACCCAGTCCCCCTCGAAAAGGCCACTGAAGGAGAAGAGGGGGTAAGCGATGAGCGCGAACACGCTCTGGACCTGCCCCGCGTAGAGGAGGGTATAACGCAAGGGCAACCGCCATCGCCGTCCCCGGTAGGCCGCGGCCAGCAACGCCAGCCCAAACAGCGCGCTTAATAGGTTCCCTGACAGGGCAATCCACCAGTCGGCCAGGGGGGTGAGGTAACCCTCGTAACTCACGTAGCCCCAGAACAGGCGGTAGTGAAAGCCGAGCACGCGCGCGCCCACCATCTGCGCGGCCACGTAGTGTCCTACTTCGTGTAGGAAGACGCCGATGGGGATGAATAGGAAGAAGCCCACCTCCTGGGCCAGGCGCGCGTCCTGGGGTGTGAACAGGGGATCCCAGAACGCGCGCCAGTTGCGGGCCAGCGCGAACACCGTGCGCACAGATTGAACGGCGTAAAGAAGGGCAAAGAGATCGAAAAGGAGTGGCAACACGAGCGACTTCCTGTGGGGAGGCTGGTTGATTTAGAATGTCTTAGGCACGAACTTGGGCGAGTTAAGCACGGCGAGGTTATCTTCTCCCAATCCAATGACCACCAGGCCCTGACGCTCGGCAAAGGTCACCACATCCCCCTCCACGTGGAGGGACGCGACCGCTCCAACGATTTTCTTGTCGTGGAACTCGGGGAAGAACTCGCGAATCCTGCGCAACAAGCCCACGAACTCGCGCACATGGTCGACGGTCAATTTGCTCTTGGTTTCGTTGATCAGCGCGTACTCACCGCACGTGACCACCACGTCGAACTCGCGCTCCTCGCCACTGGGCAGAACGCGGCGCACGCGCACCGCGCTGGAATCCACCTTTTCGCACCCAACAACCTGGCGCAGAATGGCGGGAATCCCGGGAGCCACGATATCCTCGGCCAATGTCCCCATCTTGTTCGCCAGGTCTCCCCACCGTTTGTTCATGTCCTTCACGACCGCGCGCATCTCGTCCTTAAATGCGCGCATCTCGTCCTTAAATGCGCGCATCTCGTCCTTAAATGCGCGCATCTCGTCCTTGAAGGCACGCATCTCGTCCTTGAAGGCACGCATCTCGTCCTTGAACGCCAACATCTCATCCTTGAACGAGCGCATCTCATCTTTGAAGAGACGCATTTCGGCCTTAAAAATCTGCATATCATGAGATAACTGGTCGAGATGGGCTTGTGTGCGCTGTTGGGCTTCGGACAGCGCCCGCAATTCGGCCTGGGTGGCCGCTTGGGCGCGCAACACCTCGGCCATCAGTGATTCCAATGTCTCCACGCGCTCGTCAAGTGTCAGTGGCGGCATGTATGTAGCCTCCGGGATGAGTTCTCAAGCCGAGCAGACACCGATAGTGCCTTCGCTTGCCCGATCCTCGGTTGTGCATACAAGTATAGCACGGGTTTTCTAATCGCGCACGATCCAGGTGCCCGTCTCCCCGCGCAGCGCACGCGTGATATTCTCGGGATTGGTGATGATGGCCCGTTCTCCGCCTGCCTCTATAAAGCGAATGCACGCCTCCACCTTGGGCAACATGCTGCCCTTGGCAAAATGGCCCTCCTCCATGTACCGTTTCGCCTCCTCCACGGTCATCCGATCCAGCCATTGCTGGTTGGGCTTGCCGAAGTTGATGGCGACTTTCTCCACCGCGGTGGAGATGAGGAACAGGTCGGCTTGGATTTTTACGGCCAGGAGGCTGCTGGCCCGATCCTTGTCAATGACTGCGGCCACCCCGCGCAGGATACCGTCTTCCTCGCGCACGACGGGGATGCCGCCCCCGCCTACCGCGATAACCGTCCAGCCCCGCTGTACCGCCTCGCGAATGGCCGCCTCCTCGATGATCTCAATGGGTTCAGGGGAAGGAACGACCCGCCGCCAACCGCGGCCTGCATCCTCGACCACAGGCCATCCTTCAGCGGCGAAGCGTTCGGCCTCTTCTTTGGTCAGAAAGCCGCCAATAGGCTTGGTGGGATTTTTGAAGGCGGGGTCATTTTTGTCCACCAGAACCTGTGTGACAAACGTGATGGCCTGTTTGTCCATGCCACGACGGGTAAACTCGTTATCCAAAGATTGCTGAAGCATATAACCGATAGAGCCTTGGGTGTCCGCGCCGATGACGTCAAGGGGCGTGGTGTGGACTTCGTGAGCGGCCAACTCATTGCGTCGCAGAATGAATCCAACCTGAGGGCCGTTGCCGTGGGTAATGACCACGTCCCATCCTTCTTGAATCATGTCCACGATGTGTCGGCACGTCTCTCGCACAGCCTCCCACTGGTATTTCACATCAACATGTTGCTTGTCCTTGATAAGGGAGTTTCCACCGATAGCAATGACCGCGATGCGCCTCATAGATGCCTCCTTGAAATTGACGATGGACGATGGATTGTGGTCGATGGTTCACAATGTTTTCGCCACCGTCCATCATCTCATCGCCCATCGTTGATGGTCTGATTCCTCGAAGATAACGATAAACCGTGGAGGTTGGTCCACTCTCCCACCATCTATCTGTCTATTCTTATCTCATCACCAAGGCCATAGCGGCTTTCTGAACGTGCAAACGGTTTTCGGCTTCGTCGAAGACAACGGAATGCGGCCCGTCGATGACTTCGTTCGTAACTTCGATGCCCCGATCAGCGGGCAGGCAATGCATGTAAATGACATCTTCCTTGGCCAGGGCCAGCCGCCGCTCGTCCGCGATCCAGTCGGTGTACTTCTTGGCGATGCGCGCGCTCTCCTCGGGGTCTTCCGTCGTCAGCCACGAGCCCCAGGACTTGGGGTAGACGATATCTGCGCCCTTGAAGCCAGCATCGAAATCGTCCATGATCTCGAAGGCGCCGCCCGATTTGCGCGCGTTCTCCCGCGCCTGCTCCACGATGTCGGGCATGAGGTTGAATTCGGGCGGGTGCACGAGCCGCACGTTCATGCCAAAGCGGGTCATGAGCAGGATGAGGGATTGGGGTACGCTCAGCGGCTTTTGGTAGGAGGCGGCATAAGCCCAGGAGACGGTGATGGTCTTGCCGCGCGGGTCGCCCTTCTTCTCGATGATCGTCATCAGGTCGGCCAGAATCTGGAAGGGGTGGTAGATGTCACACTGCATGTTGAGGACGGGCACGCGGCTGGCCTCGGCCACGGCGCGGATATATTTGTTGCCGATGCCCCAGTCGACGTTGCGGATGGCAATGCCGTCGAAGTAGCGGCCCAAAATCTCGCCGATTTCCCTGGCCGTGTCGCCGTGCGCGATCTGGGTGGTGCGCGATTCAATGAACGCGGCGTGGCCACCCAGTTGGGCCATGCCCGCTTCGAAGGAGGAGCGGGTGCGCGTGCTGGAGTAGAAGAAGAGCATGGCCAGGGTCTTATCCCGCAGCAACGGGTGGGGGATGCCCAGCGCGCGTTCTCGCTTCAACTGAAACGCCACGTCGAGCAGCGTTTCGATCTCTTCTTTCGTCCACTCCTGGGTGGTGATGAGATCGCGTCCGCGAAGATCGGTTTGCATGGCTCAGCCTCCAATTCTCTGGGTTTATGTTGTTCTCGTAATCCTGGGCAGGAAGCTTCAGCAGAGTTCCGAACTCTGCTGCCAAAATTCCTGCCCTCAACATAAGCCACCCCTCCAGGGCGCGAAATGCGGTCTTGCCAAGTCCTTAGCGTTCCGCGAGGACGCCTCTTGTTAAGCAGGCGAATTTGCCCGCATGATTACATGGATTGCTTGGTCCAAGAGCGCGATTTACGTTGTCTCTTTGGGATGAATGACTATGACCAGATAGTCAGTGGCAGCCCATGCTTCCACAAACGTATCAATCGGGATCTCTGTCGGCCCTGTTTCCTGTACTGGATCATGGACAAGTACACGGTCTTCCGCAATCGCGACGACAACAACCGCATGTATGGCTTCCACGCTCCAATAAGGAAGAGGGGACGTCCACAAGTGAACAACACAGGGAATCTCTACGTTCAGGAGTTCTCTCAAAAGTGATAGAGATCCGCTTCGGACATACGCGTCAAACCCCATTTCGGGCAATCGTAGCATAACCTGCACTGGGCTTGTTCCGCCTGGACGCGTCTTCAGGAGAGCGCGAAGCCTAGCTTCCTCATATTCCTGACCGTAGAAAGCCAGCACCATGCGTACACATGCAGGAAGGCAACTGTAATCCAGTTCCTGTTTAAAGTGTGGCACGGGCAAGAAGCGCTTCGGCTCGCTCAAGGAGGTCCTCCGCCGTAAGGTTATCGTCGATGGTGATTTCGCCCGTTTCTGTGTTCACCAGCAAATGACCGACAATGCCTAAGGTGCCCCGCCTTGATGGCGCGTAATATACGGGCACGCGCCAGTGAACTTCAGGGCCAAGGACGAGTTCTGGCTCTCCAGCATAGAACTGATCCCCAACCTCGAGAATGAGAAAGCGGTTGGCCTTTTGGCGTGCCGCATACGCTGTGATATTAATGTCGGCGTTGACCTCTACCTTAAAGGAGACGCGACTTCCTGCCGGAAACCGTGCGCCTGTCAGCGTAACTCGCCCGTTCATCATAAACCTCCCTTTAACCACGCGACTACATGACCAAACAACTGGCCAGCTATCCAACTAACCCCACCAACAACGCGTACACGCCCGTCGAGTCCACCACGTCCTGCAGGGGGACCTGGTCGAGGACGGTGTGGGCGTGGATTTCGTCGCCGGGGCCGAAGCCGATGCTGGGAATGCCCGCCTTGCCCATCCAGTAGATGCCGTTGGTGCTGAAGTTCCACTTGCCCGTGCGGGTGGGCTTGCCAAAGTAGAGTTCGTACGCGCGCAGCCCCGCTTGCACCAGCGGGTGCTCCTCCTCAAGCGCCCAGGCCGGGAAGTACTTCTCCACGGGGAAGACAAAGCCCGTGTAACTCGGCTCGTCGTAGAAGAGCATTTCCACCCACACATCCCCCTTCTCCCGATTCTCGGGCGGGATGAGCGCCTCCACCTCGGCCACCGCCTGTTCCTTAGTCTCGCCAAAGGTCACGCGGCGGTCGATCCAGATCGTCGCCTCGTCGGGTACCGCGTTGATGCTCGGCGTTTTCACCTTCATATCCGTCACCGTGATCTTGCCCTTACCCAGAAAGGGGTGATCGCCCAGTTTGGGGCCCAGGTCGCGCACCCCCGCGATGACGGGCAGCAGTTTGTAGATGGCGTTATCGCCCAGTTCGTTGCTGGCCGCATGCGCGGACCGTCCCTTCGCCACCACCTTCATCTCAACTCGTCCCTTGTGCCCGCGGTAAATCTGCATCTTCGTGGGTTCGCCGATGACCACGAAATCGGGACGGATGCCTTCCACCTCCACGAACGCGTGGGGCGCGATGCCGTCGCACCATTCCTCCATGTTGCCGAAGTAATAGGCTGTGACGCCCTCGAGCAGGCCCAGCCTTTTGGCAATGGCCAGGCCGTACACCATGCCGGGGGTGGAGCCTTTCTCGTCGCACGCGCCGCGCGCGTACAAAATTCCGTTCTCCACCTTCCCCTCGAAGGGATCCCACTCCCACGCCTCGGGATCGCCGATGCCCACCGTGTCGATGTGGCTGTCGTACACCACCTTCACGGGCCCATCGCCAATGCGCCCCACGATGTTGCCCATGCGGTCGAACCAGATGTCGTTGAACCCCAGTTTGTCCATCTCCTGGGCGATGCGTTCCCCCACCTCGCGGATCTGGCCGTCCATACTGGGGATGGCCACGATCTCGCGCAGGAAGCGCACGATGTCGTCGGCGTGCCGTTTCACCTCCTCTCGCACAGCAACAACCTTATCTTCAACGTTGCTCATGGGATAGCCTCCTAAAGTATGGGTTACAGGTTGGAAGTTAAAGGTTGAAAGTTGAGGGTTGAAGAAACACATGCGAGATCGCTTTCGACCTTCAACTTTTAACCTTTAACCTGTAACCCTTCATCGCGGGCGGCGGATGACGTGAAAGCGCACGAAGCCAGGTACGTAATAATGTCGTTCGTAAGAGACTGGGCGGTTGTTGATGTCGTAGAGCACCTGCTCCAGGAAGAGCAGGCTATGTCCCTCTGCAACGTGCAGGGCACGCGCCAATTGCGCGTCCGCGCTGACGGCAAGAATGTCCGTGCGAGCGTAAGCAATAACTGGCTTCCCTCGCGCTCGAAACGTGTCCAGCACCGAGCCCGTGAAAATCTTCCTCATCTCCTCGAAGGATATCACGTCCGTGGGGATGACATCCAACATCCAGGACACGGGTATTTCGTCCACCACGCGCGTGCGGGTGATGAGGATGACTGGCGATCCCACGGGGATGTTCAGCCGATCCGCGGCTTTGGGGAGGGCCACACTCTGCTCGATGTGCATGTCGCGCGCGGGGGCCCGTTTCCCCTGGCGGGAGAGGATCTGGTCCAGACTCTCCAACACCTCCAGGCCCGTTTCCACAGTGACCGGGGGGGCCATGACGAATGTGCCCACCCCGCGGCGTCGGGCAATGATGCCCTGGGTTTCAAAGGTGCGCAATACCTCGCGCAACGTCGCGCGGGAGATTCCCAATTGTTTTGCTAATTCCGGCTCCGATGGAAGCCTATCCCCCGCCCGATAGCCACCCTTGGCCAGCAGGTTCGCCAGAGCTTTCTCCGCCCGGCTATACGGGGTCTGTGCACCTTGAGCCACTGCTGTTCTCCTCGTGTTGGCGTTATTTCTCCCCGCGTGTGTAGGGGATGCCCAGTGCCGCCGGCATACCGATGCGGCGACGCCTCACCTCTCCCGTGGCCGCGAGGAGCACAAGTATCGTCAGGATAAAGGGGAGCATGTTCAACAAATTGGGAGAAATGCCCAAAGGCTGAAGCCGATACTGAAGCACCTTTACGCCGCCGAAGAGGTAAGCGCCCAACAATGCCCGGTATGGACTCCAGAGGGCAAAAATCGTCAGAGCGATGGCAATCCACCCCGCGCCCGCGGTCATCCCTTCAATCCAAGCGGGCGTGTACACCACCGACAAGTACGCTCCGCCTAATCCTGCAAGCATCCCTCCGATGAAAGTACACACATAGCGTACAAGGAAAACATTTACACCCATGGCATCCGCAGTCGCCGGGTTTTCACCCACGGAACGAATGGTAACGCCTGGTCGTGTGTGAAACAGGATGTACCCCATGAGGGCCACAAGCACCCAGGAGATGTACACCATCGCGTCCTGGTGGAAGAAGAGGGGGCCGATGACCGGGATGTCGGACAGAACGGGGATGGGCATGTCGCGCAGGCGGTAAGGCATGGGCGTGCCCACGTAGCGCCGTCCCCACAGACCACTGAGTCCCAGGCCGACCATAGTTAGAGCCAGGCCCGAGACGATCTGATTCACCCGAAGAGTAATGCTGGCAAAGGCATGAATTAAGCTAATGAGTCCACCGACGATCGCAGCAGCCAAAATACCCAGCCACGGATTGCCCGTACTTAGGGCAACACCAAAGCCGGATACCGCGCCCATGATCATCATGCCCTCCACGCCCAAGTTGAGGATGCCAGAGCGCTCGGCATAAATCTCTCCCAGCGTTGCGTAGAGGTACGGCGTACCCGCGGGTATGGCAGCAATCAAAGCCGTCCAGAAGACGTTCCAGTCCATGAATACCGTCCCTCCGATGAATCGGGTGCGTCCATTGAAGCAGTCTTTCGGGCCGCATTCACTCGCGTGGGTGACCGCGGTGAGCGGAATTCATCTTCATCAGGATTCCCTTCGCCTACTCTGAACCGGGTGTTCCCACTTCTACAGGGGCCCTGTGACGCGCGCCGACCCGTTCGACACGAACCGTGTACCGACTGAGCACCTCCGCGGCCAGAACGAAGAACAGGATCACGCCGTTGAACAACTGGATGGTCGGCACGGGCAACTGCAGGGCCACCTGGAGTGCATCCCCTCCGACCAACAGGCCACCAAACAGGAAGGACGCCACCAGAATGGCAAAGGGATTGAGTCGCCCCAGCCAGGCGACGATAATCGCCGTGAACCCGTATCCGGCCGAAATGCCCGAGGCCACGCGCAGCCGATGGTGAACCCCTGCTACCTCACCTACACCGGCCAGT
>JALWHQ010000154.1 GCA_026983525.1 Anaerolineae bacterium
CAACACGGTCACTACCCCCTGGGCCGCGTCCTCTCCGCCCCCCTCGAACCCCTTCCCGACCTCCTCATTCCAACCGGCTCGCCGGTTGTGTCCCCCATCCGCATGGCCTTTCTGGACACGGAAACCACCAGCTTGGCCGGAGGAACGGGGACCGTTGCCTTTCTCGTCGGCGTGGGCTTCATCGGGGAGGAAGGCGTCGAAGTGCGCCAGTACTTCCTGCGCGACCTCGATGAGGAACCGGCCATGCTCGAGCACCTGGCAGACGATCTGACCCGCCGCAATGTCCAGGCCGTTGTCACCTACAACGGCCGCGGGTTCGACCTTCCCCTCCTGGAAACCCGCTTCACCCTCAACGCCATTCCCTCTCCCATGGGCGGTCTGGGACACCTGGATTTGCTCATCCATGCCCGGCGGCTCTGGCGCCCCCGCCTGCGACGCTGCTCCCTGGGCAACGTGGAGGCCCATGTCCTGGGTCACCGTCGCGACGGCATCGACATCCCCGGCTGGCTCGTCCCCTACATGTATCGGGAGTACCTCCACACCCGTGACCCGCGCCCCCTGCGCCAGATTTTCTACCACAACCTGCACGACATCCTTAGCCTCATCGTGCTCACCGACATCGTTCTGCGTGCCTGGCACGACCCCTGGTCGGAACCCACCCTCGCTCCTGAGGACTTCCTGGCCCGCGCGCGGGCCTTTCTCGCCGCAGGTGAGTGGGACAAGGCCGAAAGCGCCCTGCGCCACATCCTTCACCACGCCGCCCGGTCGGACGTTCGCCAGCGCGCGTATGCCCTGTTGGGCACGCTGCTCAAACGTCGCGAGCGGTGGGACGACGCCGTGCGCGTGTGGGAACGGTGGCTCGAGGAATATCCCCAGGCGTTGGAGCCGCACGAAGAGTTGGCCAAATACTACGAGTGGCAGGTTCGCGACCCGGCCCAGGCCCTGGTGTGGACGGAGCGTGCCCTCGGAGTGCTTGCGCAAGGGGGCAACGCACTCAGCCACCGCTGGCGCGACGCCTTCCAACACCGACGGGAGCGGCTCCTACGCAAGTGCTCATTCGACCGAAAGCCATGAACGGACATCATTTTGGGGAAAAAGGCCGCGCCCTCTACCGCTGGCTCCTCATGTTGGGCCTGCTCCTCACGGCATGTGCAGGAACACCAACCCACCGCCCGACCTCCCCTGCTCCCCTACCCACCATTCCTGACCGCGTCACCGTCCGCGTCATCCCCCCTGAACAGCGTTCCCCTCTCCATACACCTCGACCCACCC
>JALWHQ010000155.1 GCA_026983525.1 Anaerolineae bacterium
CAGCAGGAGGAGGGGGAGAAGCGTGTGTGTTCGGACGCGCATGGGAGATGCTCCTTTTGGTGCGTGATGCGTGATACGTGATTGCGTGATTGCGTGATGCGTGATGCGTGATGCGTAATGCGTAATGCGTGATGCGTAAATTACGGATTACGCATTACGTATCACGCATTACGTTTTACGCATCACGTTTTAGACGTCCTGGGCGGTTGTTCTGTTCCCGATGGTTTGTCGGTAGGCCGCGATCTGGGCGCGAATTTGGCGGCGGCGTTCGATGGTCGATTGCACAGGTTGGACGAGTTCGTTGTCCCAGCGGGTGAGGAGGTTCTGCCAGGCGGCGATCTGTTCCTGCCAGGGCGCGAGGACGCGCTCGCGCAGGGGACGGATCACCCAGGCGTGCAGGGAGTTGTCGCCTTCTGGGAGGAGGGTTTCCTGTACAGGTTCGATGACCCGCTTCAGGGTGCCCTCCACAGCCTCGGGAACTTCTTCCACCACGGAGGCGACGGTGTCGAACACGGTGGTGAGCGGTTCGCGCGCCCAGGAAGGCAGCCACCCGAGGAACTTGTCGGCCACGGCGGAAATGACGTTGCCCACACGCTCCGCGGGTTCCAGCAGGCCCGCGGCCAGATCGATGAGCCCGCGGATGAGGTCGAGGACGGCCTGCAGGCGGTCGCGCGCCCAGGCCACCTCGTCGCCCAGGCCATCAAGGAAGGCTTCGGCCTTGTCCAGGCCGCGCGCCACCAGGTCCAGCCCATCACCCAGGGTGTTCAGCCCCAGGTCGAAGGCGTGCAGCGCGCCCCCCACGGCGCGAATCCCCCGCTCGATGGCCTCCTCGATGCCGAGGGCCTCCAGGGTTTCGTAGAGGGCGAGCAACCCGCGCAGCCGCGCGATTTCCAGGGAAAGGCGCAATTCCGTCTCGGTGCGTCCCGCCACACGGCCCGTCCGCCAGCCAAGGTAAGTTCCGCCCGTGGTGGTGACGGACCCCATGAGCCCCATGACGAGAATGCCCTTGAGGAACCCGCGGCGGGAGAGCGCGGCTTCTCGGCCGCGCGTGAGGGGTTGGGGTTGGCCCTCTTCCAGCGCCTGGGCCAGACGCACCAGGCTTTCGTCATCCAGTTGAGCCAGGTGGGATTGAATGATTTCCAGGGCTTGGTCGCGGTTCATGATATGCACTTCCTTGCGAGACGATGGACCATGGACCATCGGACGATGGACGATGGTCTATCGTCTATCGTCTATCGTCACACACAATCTCCAATCTCCAGCGCCATCCATTACCTCATCCCCCGCGCCTTCATCAACTCCAGCAATTTGTCGGGATAATCGGTCATGATGCCGTCGACGCCCATGTCGAGCAGTCGGGCCATCTCGTCGGGGTCGTTGATGGTCCACACGTCGACGCGCACGCCCAGGCTGTGCGCGGAGCGCACGAAGCGGGGGGTGAGCACGGTCACCTTGCGGCCGCTGACCCGATAAGTTACGGGCACCTGCAGGGTATCGGGAACAGGGCGCCAGGCGCGCGGCAGGCGCAGGGTCTGGAAGACCCAGAAGGACATGATTTCCTGGCGAGAGGCGAACGTGGCCGCGTGGGGCAATTCGCGGCGCAGCGCCTGGACGACCTCGTGGTGGAAGGAACCGACGATGACGCGGTCTTGCACCCCTTTGGCCTTGATGACCTCGGCCACGACAGCAGCGGCCGCGGGATCGTCGGGCTTCACCTCGATGTTGAAGCGGGCATCGGGGAACGCGTCGAAGACCTCTCCCAGGGTGGGGATGCGAATACCCTTGCCTCGGTAAGGGTAGGTTTTGCCGCCGTCGGGGGTGAAGCGGTAGCCCGCGTCCAGGGCCTGGATTTCGGCCAGGGTGAGGTCGCGCACCGCGCCCGTGCCGTTGGTCGTGCGGTCAACGGTGCTGTCGTGAATGACAACGACCTGGCCATCGCGCGTGATGTGGACGTCCATCTCCAGCACGTCCACGCCCAGGTCCCAGGCCTTTTGGAAGGCGAAGAGGGTGTTCTCGGGCCACAGGCCCGCGCCCCCGCGATGCGCGAACACGGCTGGCTGGGGCATATCTTTGTAGATGGCTTTGGGCTCAGGTGGAGTGACGGTAAGCATACGATAGATGAGCCAAATGGCAAGAGCAATGACAATGGCTAACAAGGTACGACGAAGGAACCATCCAAGCATGATGGTGTTTTCTCCTCGTGTAGAAACGCCTCCTGTCCTGATAAGATCTTGCAGTCAGCCGGACTACGTCGGTCGACCGGGGAAGGGTAGGGATTATCGTGCCATTAGGGCTCCACCAACACCTATGATGCTCCCCACTACCATGCCAATGATGAAAATGATGGCCACAGAAATAAGGGCCGTCAGCACGGCTTTTGTCGTGTCCACATCGAGTGCCTGACGGATAGCAATGACACCGGCTGCAAATGTCCATATTGCAGCCACGATAAAGCCGACGCACGGGAACCAGGCGACGATAGAGGGGGTGTACGCGTATCCAAGCACACGTCGCAACTCTCCAAAGTCTGCTGTCCCACCAAAGAGCGTTGTGCCGATGTAGTACGCGAGATACGCGTACAGAAAGTAGCCTACAATCGTCCACAGCACGCCGTACACCAATGCAAACGTGCTCCCCAGGAATCCCCGGCCCAGGAACAAGTTCAACGGAAAACTCAGCACGCCGTTGACGAGAGCGATGAGAAGCACCACCATCAGGGCTTCTTGGGTCTTCGTCTCGTCGTGCTCCACTTCTTCATACAGTTGAACGTCGAGCATGGCAGCACGAATCATGCGATTGATCATGCCGGCAAAGTCGATTCCTCCGTTCATGGTGCCTCCTCTCCTTTGTGGCCCCTCCGCCGGTCGACCGACATGCACCACCACGTAAGATGAGCGCCTCGTTTTGGTTGTCAAAAGCACTGACTCGAGGAGGTCACCGCTTATGATGATGCGCCCATATTATACATCAATTTGGGAATTTGGGCTCACTGGGACCATGTTTCCCCATCAAGGGTGAGGAGTGGACATGAGGTAGGAGTATTGGTTGCGTTTGTGATGGTGCTTTAATCTAAAGCGTTTCCTGAGGCAATGGGAAGCGTGTAAGGGAAAAGACGATCGCGCAAGCATAATACAAAAAGTGAGGTGCAGGCAAGGATTATCTGACCGCACCTCACCACGTTTTATTCCATAATTGTAAGGCGAAGGTTATTGCTCTATCCGGTAGTTACTTCGGATTCCTCTGCAACTTTATCGCTGTACAAGAAGCAGGCGACGAAATGTTCGCCTCCGACATCGACAAAGGCGGGCTCCTTCTCCCGGCAGATATCCATGACGCGCGGGCAACGCGTGTGGAAGTTGCACCCCTTGGGAGGATTGGCCGGGCTCGGCACTTCGCCGTGCAGAATGATGCGCTGCCGCTTCATCTCCACTTCGGGATCGGGAATGGGCACAGCGGAGAGAAGGGCTTGCGTGTAGGGGTGCAGCGGATTCTCGTAAAGTTCGTCGCGGTCGGCCATCTCGACGATCTTGCCCAAGTACATTACGGCCACGCGATCAGAAATGTGACGCACGACGGAGAGGTCGTGGGCAATGAACAGGTATGTTAGGCCGCGCTGTTCCTGCAAGTCTTGCAGCAGGTTGATGATCTGGGCTTGAATGGAAACATCGAGCGCGGAAATGGGCTCATCACAGACGATGAAATCGGGGTCAACGGCCAGGGCTCGAGCAATCCCTATGCGCTGGCGTTGGCCGCCGGAGAATTCGTGCGGATAGCGGTTGATGAAATAGGGATTCAGACCGACCTGGGCCAGCAATTCTTGCACCCGTTCACGTTTTGCTTTCCCCTTGGCTATGCCGTGTACTTCAAGGGGTTCGCCTACAATGGCTTCTACGGTCATGCGTGGGTTCAGGGACGCGTACGGATCTTGGAAAATCATTTGTATGCGCCGCCGCATTTGGCGAAGTTCACGCCCCTTCAACTTGGTCAAGTCCTTGCCTTCAAAGTATACATGTCCCCCCGTAGGTCGGTATAACTGTAGGATTGCGCGTCCCGTTGTCGATTTCCCACAGCCAGATTCGCCTACTAAGCCTAAGGTTTCTCCTCGGCGGATAAAGAAGGAAACCCCATCTACCGCCTTAATATCCCCGATCTTGCGCTGGATAATCAGTCCTCGCAGGATCGGGAAATACATCTTTAGATTTTCCACACGCAGAATAATGTTGCCGTTCTTTTGTGTTATCTCCATCTCTACCGCGGCCTCCCTGTACGAACATCCACCCAGCAAGCAACCTCATGTCCCGGTGCTACCGGGCTCAATGAGGGGTTCTCTTCCAAACAACGGTCGATGCGGAACCGACATCGGGGGGCGAATGGACATCCCTTTGGGAGTGAGAGCAAATCCGGCGGCAGCCCCTCGATGGGCTCGAGTCGCCGTCCTACCTTGTCAAGCCGAGGAATGGAGTTCAACAATCCCAGCGTATACGGATGTCGGGGGTCCTGATAGATATCGAACACATTCCCCGCCTCGATGATTTGTCCCGCGTACATGACCAGCACTCGCTGGGCCAAACCGGCAACAACGGCGAGGTCGTGAGTGATCCAGATGACGGCCATACCCAGTTCATCACGTAGGCGTTTCACCAACTCGATGATTTGGGCCTGAATAGTCACGTCCAGCGCGGTGGTGGGCTCGTCCGCGATGAGTAACTTGGGATTACAAGATAATCCCAGCGCGATCATCACGCGCTGGCGCATGCCCCCGGAAAATTGGTGAGGATAATCGTCGATGCGCTTCTCCGCGTCGGGGATACCGACCATCTTGAGGAGTTCGATTGCCCGTTGACGGGCTTCGGTGCGACTCAGCCCCAGGTGCAACTGAAGGGCTTCCTCGATTTGGTAGCCGATGGTGAGTACGGGGTTCAGCGAAGTCATCGGGTCCTGGAAGATCATGGCGATGCGGTTGCCGCGCACATGGCGCAGTTCATCCTCGGGGAGTTCCAACAAGTTCTGACCTTCGAACCAGACTTCGCCGTCGGTAATCTTTCCGGGGGGTTGGGGAATCAAGCGGATGAGGGACATGACTCCCACGCTTTTACCACACCCGGATTCCCCCACAATCGCGACCGTTTCCCCTTCGTGTACCTGGTAGGTAACACCATTAACCGCGTGGACAATACCGTCTTGCGTGTAGAAGCGGACGGTGAGGTTACGGACATCAAGGAGCGTATCTGCCATCTATTGCCTTCCTCGCCAGAGGGATATATCAAGAACAAGATAGATGATACAGGAAACCTCGTCGTCCTGTCAAACAGGCGAGCCTAAAACGCACTTGTGAGGTGGGTATGTCTTACCCACCTCACAAGTGGATGGCAACATAATACGAGCAAGGATAGGGGGCTTATTGCCTCTTTGCGCGTTACTTGTTCTGGTCCAGAACGGCTTGGGCCTCTTGAGCCGCGGCTTCGAGCGCCTGTTTCGGATCGGTTCCCTCGATGACCTGCTTCATCATGTCGGCAATGATGCCGCGAATTTGCTGATATCCCGGAACTGAGGGTTCCATGCGGCCGTATTTAAGTAAGTCGAAGCCTTTCTTGTACTTGGGATTCTTCTTCATGTACTCCTGCATTTCGGGCAATTCGATGGCCGATTTGCGGATGGGGAAGTAGTTGGCCACCATTGCCCACTTGGCGACATTCTTCGGTTCGGCCCAGTACTTGAAGAAGAGCCAAGCAGCCAGTTCGCGCTCAGGCACACTTCTGAAAATCGTCACACTGGGGCCATATACATCAACCACAGGCTTGCCAATGGCCGAAGGAGGTGCTGCAATGTCCCAGTTGAAGGGGCCCTTCTCTGACTCGTTGATAGCGCTGGTGTAGTAGGGTAAGCCTGCGGTGGAGCCAAAAGTGAACAAAGCCTTGCGGTTTGCGAAGTCCGTCTGATCCCCGTAGCGCTCCGCAATTTCATAAGCGCAGCCACTATCGAAGAGATCCTTCAACAGTTGCAGCACTTTCAGCCCAGCCTCACTGTTAAAGGCGACCTTCTGGTTGTCTGGGGTGACGATGTCGCCACCGAAGGTAAAGAGCCAACCGGCAAAGAGGGATGCTCCCCCTGCATACGCGTAGCCATATGTGCCTTTTTCTGGATCGGTGGCTGCCACACACATCTCTTTGAATTGTTCCCAAGTTGTGGGCG
>JALWHQ010000156.1:0-387 GCA_026983525.1 Anaerolineae bacterium
GCGCACCTCCGCGTGGTTCTGCGCGTGGCGCACCGTGGGCGCGGGGGAGTTGTGGTCGAGGGTGATGACGAGGCGCTCGGGATCGGCGACGCGCGTCGCGCCCATGTCACGAAAGATACGCAGGATGGCCGCGGTGTTGTCGTGGGAGAGCAGGCGGTCGGGCGCGACTTCGACAATCTCGCCGATGGCGACGTGATCGCGGCCCGCGGCGCGGGCGATGGCTTTTTGGGCGAAGGTTTGGGGTATTGGGTATTGGGTATTGGGTATTGGGTATTGGGTATCAGGTATTCGTCCATCGTCCATCGTCTATCGTCCTCCCTCTCGGTTTAGATTCTCCTCTCCAACGCTTCATGTAACCTCTCCTCCTGCTCTGGCAGATTCCCGTTG
>JALWHQ010000156.1:397-1261 GCA_026983525.1 Anaerolineae bacterium
GGCGCGACTTCGGCAATCTCGCCGACCGCGACGTGATCGCGGCCCGCGGCGCGAGCAATGGCTTTTTGGGCGAAGGTGGCGGGTGGTGGGTGTCGGGTATCGGGTATGGTGTTCGGCATGGCTGGCCTCCTGGGATAGGGTGCATGATAACGTGATGCGTAATGCGTGATGCGTGAGACGTGATGCGTGAGACGTGATGCGTGATGCGTGATGGGTTGGCGTGGATGAGGGGGGTGGGTGTAGAATGGGAGAGGTGGACTGTGGATGGTGTTTCAGACATAATGGAGGGGAGGGTGATGAGCACGGTTACGGTAAAGGTTGAGTTGCCCCAGCAAGTGTTTTCGGCTTTGCGGGAAGATCCCGAGTCTTTTGTGCGGGAGATGCGCATTGCGGCCGCGGTGAAGTGGTACGAGATGGGGAAGGTCTCCCAGTCTAAGGCCGCGGAGATCGCGGGCCTCTCGCGCGCGGAGTTCTTAGAGGCTTTAGCGCGGTTCAGAGTTAGCCCATTCCAGTATTCGACGGATGAAATCTTAGAGGAGAGCCGTGAAGCGCAAAATCCAGATGCTTGACACATGGTTCGTTGTGCCCCTCCCAGAAGCCCCCTTGTTCCAAAACGGCGCCAATGTACTGTATTCCCCAGCATCGATTACTCCTTAATCGTCAATCGTTACTTGTCATCTCCAACCTTTCCCGCAACCTCTCCTCCCGCTCCGGCAGGTTGCCGTTGTTGTAGATGTTGTGGTAGTGGCGGAGGATGGCGTCGACGTCGGAGAGGGCGAGGGGTTTTTCGTCGGCCAGGGCTTTGATGTGCGCGGTGGCTTCCTTGATCTGGGCGTCGGTCAGGTTGAGGCCGAGTTGCTGCAC
>JALWHQ010000157.1 GCA_026983525.1 Anaerolineae bacterium
CGTCATCGCCCGTATAGCCGTCCGCGGCAACATAGCTGAGCGTGCCGTCCTGATTGACCGTGACCGTCCCATGAGACGGACCGACCGAAATCCCGCTGACGGTCAGCGCATCGCCATCCGCATCCGTGTCATTGGCAAGAACGTCGATAACCACGCTCTGACCCGCCTCGACACTGGCCGCATCGTCGCCCGCAACCGGACCCGTGTTCCCAGACGGAGGTGGCGGAGGTGGAGGCGTCGAACCGTCATCGGCCAGCAGGATGTCCCGGCCGATTTCAAGCGAGGTAACATCGACGTTGTGCAGCACCGCCAGGCGGGTCGAGGCCGAAGCCCCGGCGCCATCGGCATCGAACCAGATTTCCGTGCTGCCGCCGTTTTCCGACAGAATGATGTGTTCGCCCTGGATGGCTTCCGCCGCGCTCAAACCCTGCGCGGAGACGAGGCCTCTGAGGTCGAGGATGTCCTCTCCGACCTTGAAGTCCATGATGTCGTCGACGCCTTCGAGCAGATCCGTATAGACAAAACGGTCGGCACCGGCATTGCCGTAAAGCTGATCGTTGCCCGCACCGCCGATCAGAACATCGTCGCCACCGCGGCCCTTCAGGATATTGTCGCCGTCCGAACCGGCGATGACATTGTCGTCGTTATTGCCGATGCCCTTCACTGCACCGCCCGTCAGGGTCAGGTTCTCCACATTCGACGCCAGCCAGTGATCGAAGGAGGAAATCACCGTATCGGTGCCGTTGCCCGCATCCTCATAAACCTTGTCGCCGTAACGATCGACAATATAGGTGTCGTCGCCCCCGCCGCCATACATCTCATCGGCGCCGCGGCCGCCATCGATCACATCGTCCCCGGCCGTACCGTTCAGAACGTCCTTGCCATCCGTGCCGGTAATCGTTTCTCCACCCGTCGAAGGCGGCGGCGGGGCGGTAACCGAAACCGTCACCGTCGCTTCGGAAACGCCGCCGTTGCCGTCCGAAATCTGATAGGTGAAAACGTCATCGCCCGTATAGCCGTCCGCGGCAACATAGCTGAGCGTGCCGTCCTGATTGACCGTGACCGTCCCATGAGACGGACCGACCGAAATGCCGGTGACGGTCAGCGCATCGCCATCCGCATCCGTGTCATTGGCAAGAACGTCGATAACCACGCTCTGACCCGCCTCGACACTCGCCGCATCGTCGCCCGCAACCGGACCCGCGTTCCCAGACGGAGGTGGCGGAGGTGGAGGCGTCGAACCGTCATCGGCCA
>JALWHQ010000158.1 GCA_026983525.1 Anaerolineae bacterium
TTGCCTGAAAAGATGCCTTCCGTTGTTAAGGTGCCACCCCCTTGATGGGGTATGCTTTCTTCAGACTTTTGGGGTATGACATTACCGGATCTTACAACGTGATGCGTGATACGTGATGCGTGATACGTGATGCGTGATGCGTCAAATACCTGATACCCGATACCCAATCCCTAACCTCCAATCTCCCCCTCCCTACCGCCGGTTGTGCAGGATATACGGAAGTTTGAGGGGACTGACACCCGGCGCGCTCGGGCGCGTGGGCGTGGGTGTGGGGCCTGCTCCGTCCTTGCCCGCCCAAAAGCCGCCGCGCACCGCGAACTCGCCGCCTGTCAGGACCTCGCCCGCGTCTGGCTGGCCCATGCTCCCGCGCACCAGGAACACACCGCCACTGCTCGTGCCACCACCGCCTGTGATGGCCCACCGCCCAATCGCCCACTGCCCGCCCGATTGGGCTAAAGCCCAGGAGGCGCTGAGCGCCACCAATACCACGGCAATCCAGACGACCATGCTTCGTTTGCCCATGCTTACCTCCTTTTGAGAAAGGGCCAATAGAAGCTGGACGATGCCCCCTTATCGTCCAGCGCTCTTTCATGCTTTGGGTACGGCCTGCATTCGTTTACCCAAAGTCCATTAAAAGAGCCAAACCCACGAATAAACTGAATAGGCCAACGAAGATCAGTATCCAGGCGGCCGGACTGCTGCTCGGTTGCAAAACCGCCTCCTGGGGACGTTTTGGGTTGTAATACACCCGTACCTGCCCGCCCACCGGGTAGGATTGCAACCAGGCTTCCGCCGTTTCGCGGTCTGTGTGCAGTGGACCACCAAACTGGATACGTTTTCCCTGGTAGGTATGTCCCTCAACACGGTATTGATACGTTACCTCCGGAAAATACCGGCTAATCGTCCGGCCACTCTCCGCTATCTCGACCGTTTCTCGTACCCGAGCACTCAACACTTCCCCCATGACCCACGGCCAGTTCTGGCTGGCCCTGGCTCGCCAGTACACATATGCACCGATGGAAAGGGCACCCACACCGGCGATGAGGAATAAAACAGCGAAAAACGACATGCTACCGCCTCCCTATCGTATTGCCGTTCTTCATCCCTTCACCGTATCACCACGTACCCAATGTACACCTTCTTATTCCCCCTTGGCACCGGCCTGGGACCCCACCAGTCCACGTACAGGCTGCGGCTATCCGTGGTCACCGGCCACATCTCGGTCAGGTTTTCCAGGTTCAGCACCCAAACGGTGCGTCCCAGGCTACCCGGCCCGCGACGCTCGAAGGCCACGTACTTGCCGTCGGGAGACACCGCGGGCGAACGCACAGGACTTCCAAAGGGAACCAGCTCTGTGTGCTCGTAGAGGTTGAGCGCCGTTAACTGAATGGGCTCTTGACTGCCGAACCGGTATAGATAGAGGTTTAGACCGTCGGTGTAGATAACACCGGACCCATCCGGCAACCAGTCGAAACCTTTCGGCTTGGCCGATCCCCCAAAACCTCCCGCCAGCAGGAGTGTGCCCTGGCCGCCCCCCTCGGTGGTGCGATAGAGACCATTGATGCCCGTGTAGAGGATGGTGCCACCCCCGGTGGGCGACCAAGCAAACTGCAACACCCCCGCGCCGCCCGGGGAGAAAGGCGTCCCCAGATTGCCCTGCCGATCCACGCTCGTGGGCACGCCGTCGAGGGTGAAGCCCACCCGGTTGCCGTCGGGCCGCCACACGGGGGTGCTCGCTTCATACTGCAGACAGGCGGGGTCGCCGTTGAACGACACTGTGCCCACGTCTACCACTTGGCCCGCGCGCACGTCGATGAGCACGTTCGCACGGGTAATCCCGGTAGGACAGTTCTTGTCGGGCACGCCGTCCCCGTTGCTGTCCACCTGCCCGCTCCAGATGAAGACCATGTACTGCCCCACGCCCGGTCCCAGGTCGGCCACGTTAGGTATCGTGAACGACACGGTATTCCCGCGGCTGCCCGGGCTGATGCTGGCCAGAGGTTGGTCCGCACCCTGAACGTAGACCATGAAGGTGGTCACCGGGCCGAAGTTGTTGTAGATGCGCCCCGTCACCGTGCCCTTGCCGTAGCCTCCGGTCTGGATTTCCTGGCGGCCGGGCGGGTTGGTCAAGCGGCGCACCCGGCCGTCGCTGACGCGCACACTGAAGATGTCCGTCTGGAACTGGGAATAAGGGAACTCGTGGCCGCTGGCAAAGGCAATCTCCTTGCCGTCCGGGCTCCAGGCCAGGCCGTAGAACTTGCCCTGGTCGCTGGGCGACGTCCACACCGTGCGACGACCGGTGCCGTTCGGGTTGGCGACAACGATGCTGCGGCGGTTCTGGTCCGTGATGTAGCCGAAGGCCAGGCGACCGGGGAGGTTGGGGTAGACCATTTCACCGCTCAGTTTGAGGGAGACGTTGTCTACGTAAGCGTTGTATTCCAGGTTGGACCACACCTGCAGGATGAGGTAGACGAACTGCCCCGCGTCGCGCGCGGCCTGGAGTTTGCTCACCTCCTGCGCGGTCAGGGTATGTTGGAACGTGCGCCACCCCGTATCGCCACTGACGTTACTCAGCAGCGTCCACTGCATAAGCGGGGTGGTTTGCTTCCCATCGGAGGCCAGGATGCCGACCGCGAAGGTGCCCACGCTGCCCGGGTTGACCGTGTTCAGGCGGTAGTCAAAGGAGAGAGAGCCGCCGGTCACGCGCGTGGGTAGGTAGATCTGCTGCCAGGCGTACTGGGTACCCTGTCCTCCCATTTGCACGATCACCAGAACCGGGTCTGTGCTTACACCTACGTTCTTCGTTTCCAGCCAACCTATTTGGTCGCCCATGCCCCAGTCGTCGAACTTCACGTCGAAACCGCCGTTGCGAACGAACTCCCGATTACTAAAGGTATCCGTCCGTCCGGCAGCCGCCTCCTGGGGCATCACCAGAAGTCCCAGAAGGACAGATCCCAACATCCAGGCAATATGTAAAAGCATCTTTAAACGTCCCATGATAAACCTCGTCTCAAAACGACGTTGGCCATCGGATTCGGTGCAGGGGACGACCGGACGGTCGTCCCCATAAGCTACTGCAACATGACCAGCATCTGAATGACGCCCGTGCCCTCGTCAAGGCCCTCCAAGGCTTTGCCGATAACCCGCCCAAAACACTGCTCCGCGCCCTCGCAGCGCATGGCGTGGCCCGGCGTGGAGGAGGCTACAAGAAGATCGCCAGGGCGGATGGGGCCGTTCTCCGCGCTGGCCTTGACAGGCACGATACCCACCACGGCGAGGGGAACGCGCCCTTCCTCGTCTTCGCCGTTGGAACCGGCTACAAATCCCGGCGCGGTGGAGTAGACGCCCACCACAGTGGCCTGATAGGGTTCATCGCTGCGGTGGAGTTTACCGTCGACACCGATGACCAACACATCGCCCGGTTCCAGGCCATCCACCGCGGGGTACATCTCGGCCATATCCGCGTTGGGCGTGCTAAACGTGCCACGGGTTGCCAAATTACCCCGCCAGTCCACGCTCCAGAATTCCCCTCGGCTGTCATACACCCGGATAGCCTTTTCATTGGAAAACGCCAACTGCACCCCACGCTCCAAGTTCTCTCTATCCGACGCCACAAGAGCCGATTCTCCGTGCTCAACTGCCGTTGTAATAGCAACAATACCCGTTCCGGTCGCCCTCGCTACGATGGCAGGGTTGCCCGGAAAGCCGTATTGGGGGCTCTGTGACTCTGCATAAATGGCCGTTCCTCTGTCCTTGTTGACAGCATGAATTGCATACCCTCCCATGCTGTTGCTTTCTGCGTAGATGGCGTTGGCTCCGCCGGTGTCTGCCAGGCTCTCTGCATACACCGCCGCGGCGCCATCGGTCGTGGATCGGTTGCTGGCATACACGCCATATGTCCTACCCGTGGTGCCCTGGCTTTCCGCCTGCACTGCCGCCGAGTAATCATTGGTGGACTTGGTCTTGGCATACACACCAAAGGTAAAACCGCTCGTGCCCTCGCCGACCCCGATGACGCCGGCATAGTTACCGTGTCCTTCAACGCCGATACCATCGCTCGTTTCGGTACCTTCACCGTAAACACCGACTCCGCTCGAATTGCCTACTTTCTTGGCCATGCCGTAAACGCCATAACCATCCGGGCTTCGGGAGACCCCCTGCACCCCGTACGTCTTGCCCTCCGTCGCCGATTGGCCGTACACCCCGGCCGTGGTGCCGTTGTTCAGGCTCGTCTCACCCCAGACACCGTACCCAGCATTGCTCCAGGCGCGCACGCCGGCAGCCCCAATACCAAACAGCCCTGGATGCCCTAACGTCGCCCCCACGCCATCGCCGTTCTTTCCCGTCAGCGCTCCTTGCGAGGTGCTGTTGGCGTCGATCACTGCGCCGGGCTGCAAGGTCGCGGCCAAGGACGCGAACATGGCGTATGGGGCGGGGCGAATGGGAATGCGCCCCTGTAATTCCTCCCACGAGCCCTGGGGTTCAGGACAGCGCACGCGCACACTCATCCAGCGCGGGTCGCCGGTGAACACGTTCTGGCCGAAGTCGATTTCCACAGAAAAGTACCCGTTTCGGGGCACCACCACCTCGTCCACGCCTCCCAGGTTGTTTCCGCCCGTCTCCGCGTCCCACAAGGTGAAAATAAAGCGACAGGGGACGCCGTTCACGGGCTCCCCCCCACTGCCCAACAATCGGCCCTGGTAGGTGAACGCCGTGCCCACCGCCGCGGGTACGATAGCCTGGCTCTCGGGCCCAGGCTGCTGGGCATACGCGGGCGACACGCGGGAGAGCAAGGCCACTGCCATCAGCAAACCGAAAACGACACCGACAAAGAGAAACATATATGCCCCTCTGCGCATCATGGCTGTGCTCCTTTCGTACGTCTGAGAATGCAAAGGCATGGGATTGCTAAGAACCGGTGAGAAATTTCCAAAGTTGCTATCTACGCTTTTTCTTCTGCATCACGGGCATGTAGATGTAATGACGTTGTTGGCCGCCATTCACATCCACTCGCAAACTGTAAGGCTGGGTGGTACTATACCCGCTGTAACCCGTGACGATAGTGTAATACGTGCCCCCAACAGTAGCCGTGTAGTCAATGCGTTCGTCTACATTCCCCGACTGATTCGACACCGCTACATCGGTCTGGCTCGGGTCATCCAGGTAAAGGTCGTAATCCTGACCCGCAGGGATGTTGGTAAGACGGATGGTGATATGCTGTCCAGCGGCAACGGTAAACTTGTAGTAATCCTCTTCGCCTTCGGTGCAGATGTACGCGCGAATGGTGGTGCCCGGCGCGATGGACTTGGCTTGGCTGAAGTCGTCATTGGGCTCGTACGCGTCGGGACAGCCAGATGGTGGTGGCGTCACCTGTCCTATAGGCCCCCAAAAGCCACTGTACAGCGTATAAGGCCCCCCTGCAATCGTGCCCGCGTCCGGCTGGCCCACTGTACTGTCCAGAGTAAAGGTATCGCCTATTAACCGTCCTCCCCCCCCGTCAATAGTCCACCAGGAAAGGGTCAAACTTCCACCGGACTCGGCCAACACGGCCGCGGTTATCGAAAAGAGAACCACCGGGATCAGAAATACCAGGCGCTTGTGCATACAAATCTCCTTTTCGAACGAATGCCCAAATTACTGCGGAACCGAGGCTTTAAGAGCATACTTCTCCTATATCTCTCGGGGATTATTTCGCTCCTCCTAAACATTTAAAATGCTTCATCTCACATGCTCCTTTCGTGTCACCTGTTGAACAAAGGGAATGTAGACGTGATTTTCTCCTCCCGTAGGCGGCAGCAGGCGTACGAACAACAAGTAGGGGGTAGAGGGATCAAAAACACCTTGATATCCGACGACCTGCAAGCGGTATGCACCACTGGCGGGCACCTCGTACACGATACGCTCTGGCGCGATGTCCGCTTCCTGGGAAGTAGCCACTTCCACTGCCGTCGGGTCATAAAGAAACAGGTCATAATCCGCCGGCAACTCCGTCAATGTCACCTCTACAATGGAGCCTTCTTCGAGATCGACGGAATACCAGTCTTCATCCCCCTCCGGACAGATGAACGCCTCCACCGGGGTGTCCAAGCCAATGATGGTTGCGCTGTCGAAGTCGTTGTTCGGCTCATATAGGTC
>JALWHQ010000159.1 GCA_026983525.1 Anaerolineae bacterium
AAAAAGCACATCCCCTTGCTGGGCGCGCAGTTCCGGGTCGACGAAGGAGCCTTCCTCCTGCGTCACGCGGGTCAGGTCCAGGTGGGCCAGGACGGGTGGGGGGAGCACATGGTGGAGGAAGGCTCGGGCTCGCTCCCGGTCGGCCAGGAAATGGCGGAAGAAGCGGTCGTGTGGGTTGGAAAGGTGCGACGGTGAGTGTTCCTGTTCGGCCATACGGTCGCTCCGAAATCGGGTAGGAGTTCGCCAGAATTATATGGAACATTTGTGAATGAACCAAATATTGCCGGGGCCGCCAACTTGGCTTGTACTCTAAAATAAGGCATGAGGGGAGGCATGGCAGACGCGCGCCAGGACGTCTCGGGTAGGTTTGAGAAGTTGCCCATACAGGATGGATATCAGGAGCAGCCACGTATGGTCAAACTCGTCAGATCGCGCGGGTAATAAGTGATAACCTCCACCCCATCCTCCGTAACAACGACCGTGTCCGAGTGCCGAAAGCCACCCAAATCGGGCACATAAATGCCGGGCTCTACAGTGAATACCATGCCCGGCCGGATGATCGTGTCATCGCCTACGTCGAGGAAAGGCCCCTCATGATACCGCAGGCCAATAGCATGGCCTGTATGATGCCGCCAGTATGGACGCAGGTCATGTTCCTCGTAGTAAGCACGCACGGCTTTGTCCACGTCCGCACATCGCACGCCCGGTCGAATAAGGGAGATAGCCAGGTCTTGAAGGGCGAGCATGTGGTTGAAGAAACGCCGTTGTTCATCGGACACAGGCGCTATCACCATAGTACGCTCCAATTCCGCATGGTATCCCCACACGGGCGCGGTCGCACCTGTCACCAGTACATCACCGGGCTCAAAAGTAATGTTCGCGGCCAGCATGTGTGGGATGGCTGCCTTGCGCCCGATTTGTCCTCGATAACCCGCATGGGCGCCGTTCCAGTAAAGGCTGTGACTACGGTACACCGGTCCAATAGCATCCAGCATGGCCAAGGTCGCTTCTGCGCTGGCTCGCAAGCTGACTTCCGTCTCTGTCGCTCCGACACGCGTATAACGCTGCAACAAACGATGTGCAAGATTTGCCCACTTAGCGCTCTCCTTTAGCAGAGCAATCTCTACTGCACTCTTCACCATCATTTGCTTTTCGACGAAGGGGCCAACAGGTCGCGGTCGTACACCCATCACATCGGTCAATGTTGGACCTTGGTAGCCAAATACTGACGGATACCCATCCGTATCCGCTGCATAGGGATCAACCACGCCCAGATCATCGAGCGCGGCCCTGAGCACTTCCATGGGATGCAAAAGGTCCGGGTATTCGGTGTACGCGCGCACCTCGTCGACAAGGGCCTGCCCCTGTGCGTGCTCCAGTTCCAGGCGCGGGACAAGAAGCACTTTCTCCCCGCGCGCATTTACAATCAACGCGATAGGACGCTCAGTGGGAATAAACGCAAATCCCACGTAATACAGGATATAAGCACGGTCAAAAAGGACTACACCGTTCAGTCCGTCCTGCTGTATGTAGTCCTGCAACTTTTTGATTCGTCGCTCATATTCACCGTTCGGAACACCATGAACACGCATAGAAGCCCTCCCCAATGGACGTGGTGCTGGCGGACAATGTCCACCAACACCACGTTTCTCTATTTAGTGGGTTACGCCCAACTCGCGCCCAACTTTGGCAAAGGCCTCCAGGCCCGCGTCCAGATCCTCGCGGCTGTGAGAGGCGGAAATCATCACCCGGATGCGAGCCTTGCCCAGGGGCACGGTCGGGTAGGCAATGGCCGTGGCGAAGACCCCCTCCTCGAAGAGGCGGCGGCTGAACTCCTGGGTCAACTTCTCGTCGCCCAGCATCACGGGCGTGATGGGCGTAACGCTCTGGCCGATGTCGAACCCCAGATTGCGCATTTGCTCCTTGAAGTAGCGGGTGTTCTCCCACAAGCGGTCGACCAACTCCGTGCTTTCCTGCAGAATCTGGACGGCGGCAAGGCACGCCGCGGTGTCGGGCACGGTCATGGCCGAGGAGAAAAGGAAGGGGCGCCCGCGCTGGCGCAGCCACTCGACGACTTTGCGATTTCCGGCCACGTAGCCTCCAACGACGCCAAAGGCCTTGGACATCGTGCCCACTTCGATGTGCACCCGCCCCTGCAGCCCGAAGTGGTGCACTATACCCCGACCACCGTGGCCCAACACCCCTTCCCCGTGGGCATCGTCCACCATCAGCATGCAGGAGAACTCCTCGGCCAGGTCGGCCAACTCGGGCAGGGGCGCAATGTCGCCGTCCATGCTGAAGACGCCATCGGTGACGATGAGCGCTCGGTTATACTGGCCCCGATGTTCCTCGAGCAGCGCGCGCAGCGCCTGGGCATCGTTGTGGGGATAGCGCACAATCTGGGCTCGACTGAGCCGACAGCCGTCGATGATGCTGGCATGGTTCAACTCATCGGAGAAGATCACGTCACCCCGCCCCACGATGGCGGGAATCGTAGCCAGGTTGGCATTGAACCCCGACTGGAAGGAAATGGCGGCTTCGGCCTCCTTGAACTCGGCCAGCGCCTTCTCCAATTCCAGGTGGATGGACATGGTGCCCGCAATGGTGCGCACAGCCGCGGGCCCAATCCCCAATCGATCAATGGCCTCCTTTGCCGCCTTCACCAATCGCGGGTCGTTTGCCAGGCCCAGGTAGTTGTTGGAACAGAAGTTCAACACCCGCTTGCCGTCCACCACCAGCCACGGCCCTTGAGGGGATTCCACCGTGCGGATGGTGATGTACAGGCCGCGGTCGCGCAGGTCTTGCATCGCATCATCAATCCAGGCCAACGGATTGGACATGGTAAGCCTCCTTGTGTAGGCAATAGACGATAGACGATGGACGATAGCCAGCCTTCGCTTATCCTCCCAGTCACGCTATCACGCATCACGCATCACGCATCACGCATCACGTATCACGTATCACGCACCACGCATCACGGAATCAACACCACCTTCCCACTCTCCCCCGAGGCCATGGTCTCCAGGGCCTTTTCGAACTCCTCCAGGGGAAACGTGTGGGTCACCACGGTCTCCAGGTCGACGGCACCGCTGCGCAGGAGCCCCCGCATCTGGAACCACGTCTCCCACAGGCGGCGCCCAATAATGCCGTGGACGGTAACGCCCTTGAAGATGATCCAGTTGTTCACGTCGAGGGTGACGGGGCCGGGCGGAAGCCCAAGCATTGCCACCTCGCCACCGGGTTTCAGCGCCTGAAAGCCCTGTTCGATGGCCGCGGGCGCCCCGGACATCTCCAACCAGGCATCCACGCCCTCGCCCTCGGTGAGTTCCAAGATGCGGTGTACCACGTTCTCGCGGCGGGCATGAATGGTGACGTCCGCGCCCATTTTGCGCGCCAGGTTCAGCCGGTAGTCGGTGATATCTGTCGCGTAGATGGCCCGGGCGCCGATGGCCCGCGCCACCGCAATGGCCATCACGCCCACGGGGCCGCATCCGGTGACCAGTACCTTCTTCGCGCGCAAATCCACCGCGAAGGCGGTGTGCACCGCGTTGCCGAAATTTTCCTCGAGGGTAGCGATGTGGGGCGGAACATCGGGCGGGTTGGGCCAGGCATTCTCCGCGGGCACGGCCACGTACTCGGCCCAGGCCCCGTCCCGATCCACGCCGATGATTTGTGTGTTCGGGCACAGGTGTCCTTTCCCGGTGCGGCAGTAGGCGCACCGCCCGCACACGATGTGACTTTCCACGGAGACGTAGTCCCCCACGTGGACGTCGTGGACTTCCTCGCCCACCGCGACCACGTCGCCGCAGAATTCATGGCCGATGATGAGGGGGGGATTGATGCGACTTTGGGCCCAGGGATCCCAGCGGTAAATGTGGAGGTCCGTGCCGCAGATGGACGCCGCGCGCACTTTGATGAGCACATCACGGGGCCCGATGGTGGGGACATCGACCATGGCCATTTCCAGGCCGGGGCCGGGGCGAGACTTGACGACAGCCCGCATCTTTGCAGGAACGCTCATGGCACACTCTCCTTTGAGTGTGAGGTGAAATTCCCGTGGTGTGGTCGGGACAACAGCCGACCACGCCCCAAAGAATTATAGCCCAGCCATTGGGCGACGCAAGTGCATCAGCCAATAAGATATGCCAATTTGGCCGGTACGAGAGGACAGAGAGGGTTTGCTCCCCCTTATGCTCTGTGTTAGAATCTCGCCCGTGATGACACTGGAAAGGAGCAGGTCGCATGAGAGCGGACTCTTCCTCGTCCATGATGGTCGGATTCGATAGATGGGCGATCCTTTCCTTGTCCTCACGCCGTGTACTCTAACCCAAGGAGGTGTAGTACAACCATGGAAAGCACCCGTGCCCAACCGTCACTGGGCGGACAAAACCGCACGCTGAACATCGTGCTCAGCGTGCTCATCGTCCTGGCCCTGATTGCGGCCATACTCCTGCCCCCCGTCTCAGCGCTGGAACGCATTCGTTATCGCGGATACGTGGACATCACTCCCAGCCGAGGGGATGTCAAGGACCCGGATGGTACACAGGTCACGTTTCCCGATGCTTCCCTCACCGGCCCACTCAAAGCCCGATTGACGTCCATTCCGATGCAGGACTTTGTGGCCGGAAACACAGATGCCAACTTGCAGGCGGCAGCAAAAGCCACTGAGGCGGTCGGGCTCATTCCCAAGAGTCCGTTTTACATCTTGGACATCAAGGGCAGCACGCCCGAGGCTGTTTACATCAGCATCCCCACCCCAAACGACGCGCTGCCCTACGAAACGCTGGATCTCTATACCTGGGACGCAGAGCAGCACCAGTGGGTATGGCTCCCCAGCCACCGGGTCGATGCCGAAGATCGTATCGAGGCCGTGTTGGACTGGGTGCCGCCCAACTTCATGGTCATGCAGACGGTTCCGGGGCCCAAAGCCGTTTCCGTTGACTTGCCCGAAGGCATGCTTCTGCCCGAGGCCGGCAACACCGCGGTCACCGAAGTTCACCCCGTGGGGATTTATCTTGGGGGCGACGGCTATCTGGAAGGAAGCATTGCCGTACCCGCGCCCGGCAGCGGCGTCGGCTACCAGATCGTGCCCACCATCCGTAATTACAAGGAAGGGATCGTTCGCACAGACCTCATCTGGAACACGCTCGCCGATGAACAATGGCGCAAGAACAACATCGCCGCCATCGTCGACCTGGTCGTCCAGAACGGTTACGCGGGCGTGGATATCGATTATCGCGGTGTGGATCCGCTACAGCGGCAGGAGTTCACCCAATTCATCTCCGAACTGGCCGAGCAACTCCACGCCCAAGGCAAGATCCTGAGTGTGCGAGTCGATCCCCCACGCGAGGTAGCCGCGGGCATCTGGCTCACGGGTGGATACGACTGGCGCAAGTTGAGTCGTCACGCGGACATCGTCCGCATCCCCGCGCCCATCAACCCCGAGGCCTATCGTCCCGGGGGCTTGTTCGAACAGATGATGCGTTGGGCTGTGGGTGAGATCAATCGTCAGAAGATCGACGTCGTGTTCCCTGCTCGCAGTGTGGAAATCGCGGGCGATTACATGTTCACACGCGCGTACAGCCAGGCCCTCGCGCCCATTGTCGCCGAGATCCAGGGAGGGCAACAGGTCGTCCAACCCGGCCAGGAAGTGCCCGTCAACGTGCAACCCCAACGGCCGGTGAGCCCGCTCCAATTCGACGAGAAACTCTTCCAGTACTGGTACAAGTATCTGGACGAACAAGACAATGAACGCACCGTCTGGATCGAGAATGCGGCCAGCCTGGCCCGTAAGTTGGAGATCCTCGACAAGTTCAACGTCACGCGCGTCACCAGCCAGCACCTCATGTCCGGCGATGCCGACCCGGCCATCTGGGATGTGCTGCGTACGTACCTAAGCGATGAACAGACCGTGATCACCCCTTCCAACTACGTAATCTCCTGGGTAGTCGTGGACGCGCAGGGGAACATCGTCCAGCAGGGTGAATCCCCGGTGACGGGTCAGGTCATCCGGGTGAAGGCACCAGAGCAAGGCGAATTCCGGGTGCAAGCCGCTTTGAAAGAGGGGTCCCACGTGGTGGGTGAGCCGGGTGAAGTGGTGATGGCGGTAGCAACCTATACTCCAACGCCAACA